>NZ_DFTS01000043.1:72819-76286 GCF_002383015.1 Idiomarina sp. UBA4206 | reverse complement strand
CGGTTATTGGTGCCGGGCCCGCTGGTCTTGCTTGTGCAGATGTATTGGCACGTAATGGTGTCAAAGCCGTAGTTTACGACCGTTACCCGGAAATTGGCGGGCTGCTGACCTACGGCATTCCGCCATTTAAGCTGGATAAAGCGGTCATGACTTTGCGGCGTGAAATATTTACCGATATGGGCATTGAATTTAAGTTGCGTGTTGAAGTTGGTAAAGACATCAGCTTTGCCGAATTAGAAGCTAATTACGATGCGGTATTTCTGGCTCTGGGAACCTATAAAGCGCTGGATGGTAAATTAAAAGGTCTGGATGCAGAGGGCGTTTATCCGGCATTGCCATTTTTAATTGGCAACACCCAACGACTTATGGCTCATGAGCCTATGTCTCAGTATCCGCTTATTGATGTTAAGGACGAGACCGTGGTTGTACTTGGCGGTGGTGATACGGCCATGGACTGTGTCAGAACCTCGATTAGGCAGGGAGCCAAGTCGGTTGTTTGTGCGTATCGTCGCGACGAAGGCAACATGCCGGGCTCCCGGAAAGAAGTGCAGAACGCCCGGGAAGAGGGCGTATCTTTTGAATTTAATTTGCAACCACTGGAGGTAGTCACTGACGGTACAGGCAAAGTCAGCGGTGTGAAAATGGTGCACACGGAGCTCGGTCCGGCTGACGAAGATGGTCGGCGCAGGCCGCAGCCGGTGCCTGAGTCAGAGTTTCTGATGCCCGCCACAGCGGTGATTATTGCTTTTGGTTATCAGCCCAACCCACCAGAATGGTTACAACAACACAAAGTGGAACTGAGCGACTGGGGTACCGTGCTTGCCAGCGGCGATACTGAATTTGCTATGCAGACCAGTAATCCGAAGATCTTTGCTGGCGGTGATATGGTACGTGGCGCTGACTTAGTCGTGACCGCCATCGCTGAAGGGCGCAATGCAGCTGAGGGGATGCTCGATTACTTTGACAGCCAGTAAGCAGCGCTATTGACGCTGCCACTGTTTAATAACGGCTGCATAACCCTCGCGGAAGCTGGGGTATTGCAGTTGGTAGCCACTGTCTTTAAGGCCTTTATTCAGGCAGCGTTTGGAGCCTCTGGGCCCTACCTCAGTATCGATATTTCCCGGCAGCTCCAGACCGAGCTGCTGAGCAAGCCATTGGTAAACTTCATATTGCTTCACGGGCTCATCGTCATTGACTAAATAAACGGGAAGAGGGCGGATGACTTCTGTCAACAAGTGGACGATAAAGCCTGCGACATCGTCCTGGTGTATGCGGTTGGTCCAACTGTCGCGCAACTGGACTTTTCCCTGACTGAGCTGGCGCAGTAAAAAGTCACGACCTTCGCCGTAAATGCCGCTGCAACGAAGAATTGAAGTTGGGCCCGGCAACGCATGAATAAGTGACTCCGCCTGCAATAATGCCTTACCGGAAGCTGATGTAGGTTCAGTTGGACTGTTCTCATCTATCCACTCGCCTTCGCGTTGCGCATAAACACCTGTGCTGGAAACATAAATAATATTCGGCTGATGGGTTTGTTGTGATAATACTTGCTGCAGATGTCGGCAGGGGACGACATACCCCTGGTGATAGCTATCTTCTGCCCCTTTCGCCGGGGTCAGAGTAATCACGACGTTGTCCCATTTCTGCTTAAAGAGCTGATAAAGCTCTTGTTCGTTGCCGAGGTCAGCAGCTATTAAGTCAACACCCGGGCGCACGGGTTTATTGCCGAGTGTTCTGCAAACTCCGGTAACCTGGTTTTTAAATGCGCTAAGCCTTTGCGCGACGCGGTCTGCAATATCACCGTAACCAAGTAAAAGCGTTTGCATGAAGATCCTCTTAGCGTTAATGTAAATTAAATGTTGAACAAAATAATAACGATACTGACCAGCAGCTATTATGAGCAGTGACGCCCCAATAGAAACCTTAGTTGATGAGCTTAAAACAGATTACCATCGCTCTCAATTTGAGTCTCTGTTTAAACGCAAAACAGCGCACTTAAGCGGGCCAGAAAAGCTCAAGCTTCGCATGCAAATTACCGAACTGGCCAAACCCGCATTGGGCGTTGTTGATCTCCGCAAAAAAATTCCTGCGGAAGTTGAACCCTATACCTTTCAAGGCCGCACACATTACTTTGACTTAACCGCCAGAAAAATATTTGAAGAAGGCTTACGTGCGTATAAAGGGGTTTTTACCAATGACACCAAAGCAAAAATACTGGCGTTAAAAGCGCACCATCAAAAACTTGCTGAACATAAAGCTCAGGAGCAGGAAGAACAGGACAATGCGCTAGACAACTTTGTGGCTGGCTATGAATATAAGCGTAGTGAAGAACGAGTGAATCTGGTTACCGCAGTGAAAATGGAACTTGCTGACGGGCAAAGGTTAAATGCCATGACGGTGGATGTTTCACATTCAGGGGTACAGCTAAAACTTCCTTTTGAACAGCAGTTGACTGGATTAAAGCATGCTCGTGTAACTCTCTATTTTTGTGGCTTTTCAGATGATTTTACTTTTGATGCTAATACTGGCTACGAATACCGGGTTGTCGGCGTAAAAAATAGAGATACCTGTTTATATCTGCGTTTAAAGCGCTTTGATGAGTCGTCGGATGATGACCTCAGCCTGCTTCTGTCAGACATTGTGACCAAGTCCAGAAGGCGTTACAAAATTAATGTTGAACATGTCGCACAACAAGTCATTGCGCGGGGGCATGAGAATTACTGGTTTAATGCGATTCAGGCTTTGCCTATTCTTCTTAGCAACAACTCCAGTACCTTTGCGGTAATAAGAACAGCAGCAAACCAGACACTACTGAATAGCTGGCAACAGCATCAAGGGGACTTGCTTGCTGAGCTTCTTGAGCAGACGTGGGTGCAAACCAGCGTTTCAGAGTTAAGAGGCTCCCGAAAAGAAACCCGTCGGCAAGTGACATTTTTTCGTATTAGCTTGCCGGTGAATAAAGTCTGGCGCGAGTACTTACTTCCTCTACAGGCATTGCAAACAGATAAGTCTTTAATGGCCACCTTGAGTGCGCTACGGGCTGCTGGCTATGGTACGCGCTGTTACCAACTAACAATAACCCATAGTAACGAAAAGCAGCTTGTTTACGCAGAGCTAAATCCAATAAGGACACCGTTTTGGCAGAATAAAACGGATGAAAAGCCAGATTTATCCAGGTTGCAGGACTACCGCTCTAAAGGGGCGGAAAAATTAAATTTCAAGCTACTCAGTGATGAGTCCTCAGCAAAACATAAGATTTTTCCTCATGTATTGTCGAATGCGCTCTTTCTCTATAAACGAGGCGTTGAGTGGAAACCTGAGCTTGCCGGGCTAATGTCGTTAACAGAAGGCTTGCCCACATTGTTTAATGAGACTGAATTTTGGTTAGCTAATGGCGACCGGATTCTTGGTGGGCGACGGCTCAGCTCCCATATAAGGCAGAAGCTTCGTCAGTTATCGGATGGGAA
>NZ_DFTS01000043.1:72432-72697 GCF_002383015.1 Idiomarina sp. UBA4206 | reverse complement strand
AAGTGCGCTTCAAAAAGAAGCGGTTATGGGGCGAGATATTGGGGAATACGAGAGTTTTGAAGAGGCGGCGGAATATATACGCTTTCTAAACGACAACAGTAACTTTGTTGCGGTTCTGGTTTCAGCCCAGCCCTGTGCTAACCGCTTCCCAGAGGAACTGAGTGAAAGTTTGTCCTATATTCACCGCTACTTACCGCATCGGGCAAAAGAACTGGAGCACAACTTTTCTCAGCTTCAGGCGGTTATGACGTTGACTGACGTGACT
>NZ_DFTS01000043.1:67362-72282 GCF_002383015.1 Idiomarina sp. UBA4206 | reverse complement strand
AACTGTGCCGTCGTAAGTCAACTATTTGTATGACTGATGGCCGTGACTTTCCATCGTCGGGTATTTGCCCCATAATCAAATCATTGTTTATTTAATAACAGGTGTTCAATTATGTTGAAATCATGGGCAAATCCGCTTTTAGCAGCAAGCATAGGGTTGGCATTACCGCTAACGGCTATGGCGCAGGACGGTATCGATTATAAAGAGCAGGAGAAACTGCACGAAATAGCTGGTGCAATGCAGGCCGATCGTATTGAAAGTGACATTCAGACTCTGGTCGACTTTGGCACTCGTCATACCTTATCTGAAACCGAGTCGGATACGCGTGGTATTGGTGCCGCAAGACGCTGGATTTTTGCCGAATTTGAACGTATATCCGAAGCCTGTGGCGGCTGTCTTGAAGTCATGTATGTCAGCGATACAATTTCCGGTGAAACGCGCATACCTGACCCTGTGGAAGTGAAAAGTGTTATTGCCATTCAACGGGGCAAAACGGACCCTAACCGTTACGTGATGATGTCCGGAGACATTGACTCGCGCGTTAGCGATGTTATGGATTATACCTCAGACGCTCCCGGTGCAAACGATAACGCCTCTGGTGTCGCCGGTGCGTTAGAAGCGGCACGAGTGCTAACCCAATACGAATTCGACGGCTCTATTGTTTATGCGGCCCTGGCCGGTGAAGAGCAAGGTCTGTTTGGCGGGAAAATTCTGGCCGAAAAAGCCAAAGAAGAAGGCTGGCACCTTACCGCAGTGCTTAATAATGACATGATTGGTAACATTGAAGGCATTAACGGAGTCATTAATAACACCACAGCACGGATTTTTGCTGAGGGCACCCGTATGAATGAATCAGACCGCGAAGCGACCATGCGTCGTTTCTATGGTGGTGAAGTAGACTCTCCCTCACGCAACCTGGCGCGCTATATTGATACAGTGGCGGATCGTTACATCAACAACTTAGACACGATGATTGTTTATCGCTTAGATCGCTTTGGTCGCGGCGGGCACCACAGACCCTTTAACGATTTAGGTTATGCGGGTATCCGTATTATGGAAACCAACGAAAACTATAATCGTCAGCATCAGGACCTTCGTGTTGAGAATGGTATTGAATATGGCGATACCATAGAGGGTGTCGATTTTGATTACGCGGCTAAACTAACTGCGTTGAACGCGGTTTCTATGGCAAGTATGTCGTGGGCACCAAGACCACCTGCCAATGTCGAGATAGAAGGTGCAGTAAAACCGGATACAACTTTACGCTGGGCACCCCAGGAAGAAGATGAAGAAAATATTGCGGGTTATAAAGTTTACTGGCGTTTAACCAGTGCCCCGCAGTGGCAGTTCAGTCGCTACGTTGGTAATGTAAACGAGTACACACTGGAAAATGTGGTGATCGATAATTACATTTTTGGTGTAGCTAGTGTCAGTAACGATGGCTTCGAAAGCCCAGTTGTATTTCCGGGACCAGCGGGGACATTTTCTATTGAGTAATGAGTCGTTTAAAGCATTAACTGAGCCGCTAAATTATGAAGGCGAAGACCGAAAAGTCGGTTTTGAACTGGAATTTAGCGGCTTAACTTTAAGCCAGACTATTGATGTCATGCAGCGAGTACTGCCCGGTGAGTTAGTTTCTGTTTCCAAAGCGGAACAAGAAATTGAGGTGGACGGTCTTGGTTCGTTTAAAGTTGAGATTGACTGGGACTATTTAAAACGAAAAGCGAAAGCAGAGGGCGGAGACAAGTCCGCCTGGGTGCGAGAACTCGGCAGTCTTGCTGAAAACCTTGTGCCCATTGAAATTGTCTGCCCGCCGTTAACGCTGGAGCAATGTGAGCAGTTACTTACCTTAACGGAGGCGCTGAGAGAAGCCGGAGCAAAAGGTACAGATGAGTCCTGGATAGCGGCTTATGGTGTCCATATTAACCCCGAAGTACCATCATTAAGTGCCAATGTATTGCTGCGTTATTTACAGGCATTCTCTCTGTTGCAGTGGTGGTTGGTTGAAGCGCATCGCGTCGATACAACGCGCAAACTCAGTCCTTACATCGATAAATACCCCGAGGCCTACATCCGACTGTTGGTTAACCAACATGAGGTGACTCAGGAACAGCTTATCGATGACTACCTTAAGCACAACGCCACTCGTAACCGTGCTTTGGATATGTTGCCTCTCTTTGCTTTCTTAGACGAAGAAAAAGTGATGGGAGCAGTAGATGACAAAAAGATAAAGGCCCGTCCGACTTTTCATTACCGCTTACCGAACTGTCAGCTTGAACATCCTGACTGGCAGTTAACCGAGCCCTGGAAAATTTGGTGGGTGGTCGACGCTCTGGCTAATGATCAGCAAGCGTTAGACTATTGGAAACAAGCGTTTATTGACGCTGAGCGTCCCTTAATTGGTGTCTCAGAAAAAGACTGGAAAGAAAGGCTGGAGCAATGGCTGAAAGACCGCGAGTGGTTGTAACCGGAACCGCCAGACGTTGGTCTCCGTCCTGGTGGTGTACCTGGCTTATTCTCAAATGCCTTGGAGCTCGTCCTTTGCGTTCGAGTGTCAGGCACCGTTGTGAGCCGGACAATATCGATGCAGTGATTATTGGAGGAGGGGACGACATTAGCCCCTCACAATATAACCAGCCGCCAGAGCGTGACGGCGAGTATGACCCTGATCGCGATGAACTCGAAATTGCCTGGATACGCTGGGCTCTGGAGAATAAGAAGCCGTTGTTAGGCATTTGTCGCGGTTCGCAGTTAATTAATGTAGTGCTCGGTGGCGAACTTGACCAGAACATTCGGGAATTGCGTCAGTTGACCTATAACCGCCCGGGACTTTTACCCACTAAGCAGGTATTTATTGAGCCTAAAAGTAAATTGGCGAAGATTTGTAGAAAGCGAAAACTGAGAGTTAATAGCCTGCATTCGCAAATCGTCAAAAAAACGGGTGTTGGTATGCTTGCTGTGGGCTGGGACTTGGATGGCTTTTTGCAGGCCTCCGAGGGGCAGGATGAGCAAACCATTATCGGTGTACAGTGGCACCCTGAATACTTATTTTATGTACCTAGCCAAGTTCGAATTTTTCGTTGGCTTATTAAACAATAATTGAACATATCGATTATACCTACCTCAATTTATCAATTTTTTTGATCCATTCTGCGTTTCAATCTGTATAACCGTTCAACAACTTAGAATCGACTTATTAAAAAGCCTTTGGAGCGCTAAATGACCATAGCAAATCGTTTGTATGCAGGGTTTGCCTTTATTCTGCTATTACTTGTTATAACCACCATCGTCGGTACATATCAGGTTGGTGAAATTGATAAAACCCTGGTAAGAGTTAACGAAGTGGGTAGTGAAAAACAACGGTTTGCTATTAACTTTCGAGGCAGTGTGCATGACCGCGCAATAGCCCTGCGTGATTTAGTTCTGGTTGAAAATGCCGATCAACGTCCACCGCTACGTGACCTAATTGTCGATCTTAAATCGGATTACAGCAAAGCTGATAACGGTATGACTGACATTTTTTCCGATAACGAGTTGGTAAACAGTGAGGAACGTGAGTTATTGAGTGAAATTGAAGACATTCAGGCTCAGGGTCTGGCGGCGGCTGATGAAACAGAGCGCCTGTTAAACTCGAACCAAAGGCAACGGGCTCAGGAGTACGTTCTGAATGAAGTATCGCCAATTTATGCGGAGTGGTTAAACCGAATTAACGCCTTTATTGACTATCAGGAACAAAGTATCTCAGCCGGTACGGAAGAGGTAATGAGCCGCAGTGAGAACTTTGCCACCTTAATGTGGTGGGTTACTGCGTTTGCCATTATCAGTGGCGGACTGGTGGCCTGGCAAATCGTAGTTAAACTGACACACACAATCGGCGGTGAACCCGAGGAAGCGGCTGAAGCATTACAACGCATTGCCGATGGCGATTTAACCGTCTCTACCCATACACGCTATGAAGATAGCATGATGGCCGATGTTAACCGTATGGTGAATCAGTTACGGACTATTCTGGGAGATGTTAATGAGTCAGCAAGTACCATTCTGAACTCCTCAAATGAGCTTGCTGAAACGGCGGGGAATAACCAAAAACTGGTGGTTCAGCAGCAAGAACAAACCACTCAGGGCGCAACGGCTATTCATCAAATGTCGCAAACGGTTCGTGAAGTTGCTCAGCATACTGAGCAGGCGGCGCAGTTGGCCGATGATACCGACAGAGAAACAGTTGCGGGTAGCCGTGAGGTAGAAGCGACGGTTCGTTCAATTGAAGAGTTAGCCAACCAGGTTGAAGGTGCTGCTAAAGTCATTGGTGAACTGTCTGACAACACGGCAGAAATACACAAGGTGCTGGAGGTTATCGAAGGCATTGCTGATCAGACCAACCTATTAGCACTGAATGCTGCGATAGAAGCGGCACGAGCGGGCGAACATGGCCGAGGTTTCTCGGTGGTTGCCGATGAAGTAAGGGCGCTGGCGAACCGGACACAGGATTCAACCCGCAGTATTCAAAGCTTAATTGAAACCATGCGGGGCAGTGCGACTGATGCCGTTTCAGTGATGGACAAAGGCAGGGAGAAAGCGGCAGAAAGTGTGAAGCAAGCCCGTTCAGCTGGTGAGTCCTTACACGCGGTCAATAATTCTGTGGCAAAAATGAGTGACATGAATGCACAAATTGCGACTGCAGCGGAAGAGCAAACAGCGGTTGCAGAGGAAATTAATCAAAACTTCTCCTCAATTACAGAGGCTGCGGAGCAAACGGCAGCAGGCTCAGAGCAAATTAGCGAAGCCAGCCGTGAACTGAATGAGTTAGCAAAACGGTTAAATAATGGCATGAAGCGCTTTAAAATTGCTTAAACCCCTTGATTAGAACGGCTAAAACCCCTACCATAGCGGCCGTTCTGGAGAGGTGTCCGAGTGGCTGAA
>NZ_DFTS01000043.1:60811-67169 GCF_002383015.1 Idiomarina sp. UBA4206 | reverse complement strand
ACGCCTGGAAAGTGTGTATACGGCAACGTATCGAGGGAACCACCGTCAGCCTCTCCGTCAGTCCCAATTAAGGCATTGATTCCCTTAAGAATCATTGTATATCAATGGCTTACTAGCACTGAGTAAGTACCCATGGTGGTACAGAAAGGTGGTACAGATGGGCATAATGAGTCAACCCTATAAGCATCCCAAAACGGGCGTCTACTGGATTAGGCGCTCAGTCCCCAAAGGCATCAGAGAGACATTCGGTAAAACAGAAGTTAAACGTTCACTCAGAACTAAAGACCTGTCCGAAGCACGAGTGTTATACCCGATTGAATATGACAAGATAAACCAAGAGTTCATCGCGTGTAGGCGCGAACAGGAGCGTAAGCAAGCGCTTGCAGCCACTTCAGTTGTTGAGCAGGATAGTTTAAGCCCACGCGATATAAATATCCTTACAGCCCGCTACTACAATGCTGAGTTAAGTCGAATGCAACAGAGTAAGACGCTTGGTGAGGCTGATATGCTCATGTATGACCTTATGGCTATTAGGTTAGGTGAGTGGCGAGATGGCTCTGAAGCGGCTGAGGCTGTGCTTGAATCGGTCGATGATAGTGACGTTGGAGTAAGCTCTGAGATGGAGCATAGCGTTGAGGCTGAACTTGAAGCTGTCTTTGGTGATGTAGCTGATGAGTTGATTGCCAGCGGAGGCTATTTAATTAGCCGTGACAATGTTTCATATAAGCGTTTGCTTACGTCACTCGGTCGTTTAGTCCCACGCTTACGTCAGGCTGTGATTGACCTTGTACACTTCACTGGTAACGAACCAAGCCACCTTAACACTGAAAGAATGGAGTTAACGAAGCCATTAGAGCGGGAGGAGAGCACTGAGTCTTCTTTACCGTCTAAGGGTATGGTTACCATTAGACAGGTCTTTGCGAGCTACTGTGAGTCAACCAGAAGCTATAACAAGGGGCGAAGTAAAGCGACTGAGTCAACCCTCAGAGATTACCAAATAACCGTTGAAAGGTTTGATGAGTTCCTTGACGGTAAGTCTATATGTGAAGTGACTAAAACTGATGTATTGAGGTTTTCGGACTTGTTGCTGACTTTACCAAGTCGAGCACCTAAAAAGGTACGTGCATTGCCGCTGATGGAGCAAGCCGAGCTTGCCAAGTCTGAGGGATTAGCTTTGATAGCACCAAGCACGGTCAGGAAGCAGCTAATGGGATTGAGCGCGGTGTTTGAATATGCAACAGAGCATGAATTGTGTGCTGTAAACCCAGTGCATAAAACGACCAAGAGGCTCACTAAATCAATAGAAGCACGTACAGGATCTGAGAAACAATACGCACCTTCTGACCTTAGAGCTATATTCGCAAGTCCCATATTCACCGATAATTATAGACCTAAAGGTGGTCGATATGGTGAGGCCGTTCATTGGATTCCTTTACTTGCTTATTACACTGGAGCAAGGGTTGAAGAGCTGTGTCAGTTACATTTAACAGATATTCGCTCTGTTGATGGAATAAACTATATAGACGTTAACGCAGAGACTGAGGATAAAAGTGTTAAGAATAAGGGGAGCGTGAGACGCATTCCTATTCATTCTCATTTGATAGAGCTGGGCTTCATTGATTATGTGGTAAGTCTTCAACAAAGTCAGGTTCGTGTCTTTCCAGCTTTGACCCGTGGCAGCGGCGGCAAGTACTCTCCGCAAGTGTCTAAATGGCTTGGTGACTATTTCCGCAGTGAACTAAAGGTTAACCCTGAAGTTAAGCCTATGCACGGCTTTAGGCACACCTTTAAGACGCTGGCGAGGTCTGCTGGCATTGCTAAGGATATTAGCGATGTGCTGACTGGGCATAGCTCAGGAGACGTGTCAGACACTTACGGAGAATACCCGTTAGGTACGTTGAGTGAAGCTATTGAAAAGATACCGAGAGTGCTTGTGTCAAAGCGGTGATAAATTATACAGGAACGAAAAAAAAGCCCCAGCGACTGTGATAGTGGCTGAGGCTGATGTTCAATCTATTCGGTGCTCACGCTTGGTTAAGTTCAATGTCGAACGCTGGCGCTGTGAGTGTGACTATTAATCGCTAATGAACATAGAATAGCTTAGCGACTAAATTGCTACAGGTGAATACTGGTATGGGGAATTAAGCAACTCTGATGCAGTGATAATGGCTGACAGATTATTGCTGACAACTTACCTGAGTTTAGCGTGCTTCAGGTTGCCTTTAAGTTACCTCTAGGATGAACTTATAGCTACTGTCAGTTGACCTAGAGTCATCTTAAAGAAGACCTGTAGTTTATGTTATGTATTAATCATTATTGATTATTACCAATAACAAGACTCTGAGAAGACTTAAGGAAAGACCTTAAGATGAACTTAGAGTGCCCCCTTACCCCCACGATTCTGTCATGCCCCCTTGAATGACAGGTCGGTCAGACATGATAGTCCAACGAATAGGGATAAGTGGTCAGATGCTCAGTGATGCTGAGTTGACCTGAAGATAACTTAAAGACTGGATAGTTCAGTCAGTGATTATTTACCGTAGGTAGGTGACCTGAAATGAGCAGCATGATGTTAGCTGAATAGCAGGCTTAGCGTTTGACCTATAGTAAGACTTTTAGTTTTTCTTTTGCACTGTAGGGTCGTTCCTCCCCGTAGGCATGCGACCTGCACAGACCAGACAGGTAGAGTCCTGTAGACATACCGAGTTGCTGCGTGCTTGAATCAAAGTTAGTCCTCGTGTTGTCTCTCAGATTTTAAGCAGGGTCATGGTAATTGATGATTAAATAGACAGCCTTAGTAAGGCAGCTCATTATGCGCGTAAGACTCTAGGAAGCTCTCTAAGATCGTCTCAACGCCACTGGCTACTGTCGTCTTACCTGAACATTGAAACGATCTTAGCGGCTCATTTAAGAGGCTAATAGCGCGTTGTAAAAGCATATAAGTGACTGTAGAGTAAATGTGTCAACGGTACTCAAAAGGATATAAAAAATGATTAAGGAAATAAGAAAGGGTCTAGTTGTTCTCTCACTGAGCATTGGTCTAAGCGCTTGTGTAGCAACAGCCCCAAGTTCAGTGTCTGAGTCAGAACAGTCAGTATCGATAGAAAGAGACGAATTTAATGGTCAAACGTGGATTCGCACACCGCTTTTCTTAAGCAGGCAAGGGTTTACTGATACATTTCCCGTGAGTATCGCTTACAGAGCGCTTTACAAAGACCAGGAGCGAGTCTTTATTCAGCTATACGTCACTAAGAAAAGCACTGAGTGGGGCTTCTACCATACTGCTAATGGACAGGATGGTACCGAGTTACCTTTTGTAGATGTTGACAAACAGGTTGATGCTAATACTCAACTCGGTAGTGTTTATGTTGATGAGGATTTCGCCTTAAAGTTGTCGCGTGACTACTTAAGTAAAATGTCGCAAGAAGACTGGAAGATAAAAGTTTATGGTAAACGCGATGAAGGGGTCTTTATGGTGCCTAAGACATTCACTCAAGGTTTTCTCAATAAGCTGGAATGTTACGAGGCAGGAAACTGTTAAAGCGCTCTAGGAGCTCCCTAAGATCGGCTCAGCGTCAGTGGCTAGCAATGTATTACCTAATGGCTGAAACGATCTTAGCGGCTCATTTAGAAGGCTTTAAGACGATACTTCAGCTCCACTATTGGCTTGTTCATCCAATATACGGTAAACAGTAGCTCGACCAATACCTAAGCGTTTGGCTATCTGAGCCTTAGCGACCCCCTCACGGTGAAGCTCAAGTACCTTCTCACGGTCAACGCTAGGCTTCCTTCCCTTGTATGCGCCTCGCTCTTTCGCCAATGCTATGCCTTCACGCTGGCGCTCTAAGATGATAGCTCGTTCAAACTCAGCGACTGACCCCATGATTGACAGCATGAGCTTCTGCATTGGGTCTGGCTCAGTGCCGCCAAACGTCATGCTTTCCTTAACGAAGCGTATCTGTACGCCCTTGCTACTGAAGTACTTGATTAACTCGAGCAAGTCCTCAAGGTTACGCGCCATACGGTCAATGCTATGAACTACAACTGTGTCGCCTTCTCGTACATGGTCTTTAAGCTGCTGTAGCGCTGGGCGTTTAGTGGTTGAGCCTGAACACTTGTCGATGAACGTCTTATCCAACTGGATACCGTCTAGTTGGCGCTCAGTTCGTTGGTCAATGGTTGATACTCGTATATATCCTATCTGCTGCATGATTATGTCTCACTAGGTTCTAGATGTAGTGAGTTATACTGTCTCATAATCGATAAGTCAACCTAAATGATACAGTTTTTATGTCTCATGCTGATGTATCGTTACGCTGTACCTCAATGAAACCAGTGGTTTGACTTACTGGTCAGACCAGTATATAATTTAATCACTGACCTGTAGTCAACAGAGGAGCGCTTTATGACATTGGCGTATGACGAGGCGAGTGATGCTCGCCCATTGATGTATATCGACCAAAACATTATTGACGGTCTGCGCAAGGAACGTTTTTCGTTCGAGCCGCATGTCTTCAATAGAGACTTTCGCGCCGTATACTCCGATGAAACTCTCAGGGAAATTAAGCGAGCTGAGGATGGCGGAGGAGATTCGTCTGAATACTTAAGAGTGCTGTCTGATATAAATGCCTTTCATTTAAGGCAGAACCTCAGTGAAAAGTTTGAGCTTTTGAATAACGCTACCCTCCAGACAGCGAGTCCGTGGCAAATATATAGTGCCTTTACGGAGAATCTATGGCTCGATGACTTTGTTGAAGCACAAACTCTCATAAATCAAAAAATCATGGGAGGGTTACCTGAGCAGTCGTGGGAAGACATAGCTCGCAAGATGGTCGAGGTATATGTGTTATTAGATGAATCTGTTATCAAGAGCCTTGATACTGTGAAGGAGGCATCCCCCGAACTTGGGCAGCTAATCTTTGAGCACCGTGATAGCTTAGGCGGCGATTCGCTGCTCGGTGTAGAAATATACCGAGAGTCAGTGCAAAAACTGGTTGAAGGTCTAAAAAATAATCTTAACGACGATAGAAGTGAGCAATCGGTTATAGACGCATACCGTTCAGAATTAAGGTTAAGACCTAAGGAATTGAATAATTTGAAGCCTCCTAATGTGGTTGAGCAGGTTTGGCAGGTCATTTCTGCTGATAAGGCTATCCAAAGTTCAGGAATTGATATGCACCGCTACTTCGGTATTAATTCTGTTAACCCTGCTTACCCTCATCGGAACTTTTACGCGTCTGAACAGGTGGCTAATATTTATCTGCAATTGAATCTTGCTGGGTACTTTGCTGATGAGAAGTTGCATCAAGAGCGTGGATTTAGAGCATCAAACAGCGACATGAATCATGTGGCAATGGCGACATATTGCAACTATCTTATTAGTAATGATATGCGGCTTCTCAAGAAAGCGGCTGCTGCATACGATTGTTTGGACATTAATACGGAGATAATTGATATCTCAGCAAAATAAACTCTCATTGATGAGGCAACTGCGTAGGCAGGGGGGGGAGCATAAGTGTGATGCTTTTAATCTACCTACAAAAACTTTTGGCTCAAATTTGGTTTGGTGGCATGGAAGCTAGGTGCCCTCTCATATAAAAAATGAGACTGGTTTTCAGCAGCGGAATATAGGACATAGTGAAAAGTGACCACAGCTATAAGGGTAGATAACGGTAGCGAAATCGTCATTCGTGATTGCGGGTTCGAAGGGTTCGAAGTTGGGCTTGATGTATCGAATAGTCAAAACATCAGTATAAGCGGTACGAGATTTTCAAATGTCGCAACAGCAGTGAGAGCTGATAGAGTCGCAGGGCTTGTAGCTAAAGGGAACATACATAGAAATGGATTAACCGAGAGGGAAGTCTTCTTCGGTGATGGCCATATGTTTCGTTTGTCCGTTGCTGCTGTTTTAGTCTATCAATACTTGTATTAACGATTCACTGCGCCCGTGCGCTTAACTTTGAAGGAGTAGTCAAATGCCGATGTTTGTGGTTACCAACTCTACAGATGTGACGTTAGAGGACAACAAGACTGAGGGTCATGAATTTGCCCAGATTGATAATGTGCGAGGCCTAAAAGCCTCTCGGAACGAAGCTGGAAGTAAGTATAAGAGCTTTAAGCGCGAAGACCTCATAGATTTTCGACCTAACATTTTCGGTATCGGGTTAAATGGTAACGAGCTCGCTCGCAGGGTTCGGCAATTTATAAAGAAGCAGGACTAACTAGAAAGGTGGTACAGAAAGGTGGTACAGTGACCACTTATTAATCAATAATCAAAGTGTTGGTAAAGTCATTGACTCGCTTCTCTCTTTCCCTTACTATACGCGGCTTGTAGAGGAGAGGTGTCCGAGTGGCTGAA
>NZ_DFTS01000043.1:60045-60669 GCF_002383015.1 Idiomarina sp. UBA4206 | reverse complement strand
TCGAATCCCTCTCTCTCCGCCAGATACAAAAGAAACCGCCCTTGAGGCGGTTTTTTTGTGCCTGCAGAAAGAGGAGACTCTATTTACATCATACTTTGTAAGTAAAGTTGTTCACCCAGACGATCCATCAGGTTCAGTTGAATTTGTAACCAGTAAGCGTGATCTTCTTCGGTATCTTTCAAAATGCCGACCAGCATCTCACGGGTGACATAATCATCAACTTCTTCACAGTACTCAATGACTTCGCGTAACGTTTTTGCGTTGTTGTACTCAAGCTGCAGATCGTTTTCCAGCATTTCGCGGACATCTGAACCTATGGTATGAGGTTCACGCGCATCCATTTTGGGTTTACCTTCCAGAAATAGAATTCTGCGAATGAGCAAGTCCGCATGACCACGTTCATCATCAATTTCATGGTTAATACGCTCATAAAGCTTCATTAAGCCCATGTCTTCGTATTGCCGTGAATGCGATGTGTACTGGTCAATTGAAGTGAGTTCAAAAGCCAGAAGACGATTGAGCTGCTCAACGACGTTATTATCTCTGTTCATTATTCAGCTCCTTGAATTTTTGTTTGCAGATAAACTTCATTGCCAAGGCGCGATATAAGATCAATTTGGGTTT
>NZ_DFTS01000043.1:57563-59967 GCF_002383015.1 Idiomarina sp. UBA4206 | reverse complement strand
GTTTCAAGCCAGTCGAGATGCTCTTCCTGAGAGTCGAGAATGTCACGCAGGGCATTGCGGCTGACGTAATCCTGATGTTGCTCACACTCTTTAATCGCTTCGCGTATGGCACTGACATCTTTAAACTGAACTTTGTGGTCCAGCTCCAGCATTTCTCTGGGATCTTCGCCAACGTATAACTTACCAAGCTCCTGTAAATTAGGAATGCCTTCTAAAAATAGAATGCGTTCGATGAGAACGTCGGCGTGTTTCATTTCATTGATAGAAGCTTTGTAGACAGGTTTGTTCAGGCTTTCAAAGCCCCAGTTGCGATACATGCGGGCATGAAGAAAGTACTGGTTTATAGCGGTAAGTTTTAGCGTCAGTATTTTATTCAGTTGCTGGATGACTTTAGCATCACCTTTCATAGCCGTATTACTCCTTAATTCATTAGGTATGAATTAAGTGTAGCATACGGAAACCGGAAGTTGGGTCTCTTTACCTGCTTGGTTGGATCGTTGTTCGAGAGCTTCGTGAAGTACGTCTTTGGCGCAAGTTTTACAGCATCCACACTGAGAAGCCACACCATATTGTTGGCGCAGGTCTCGCATAGAATTCACTTCACCAGAAATAACCGCCTGATGAATGGCTTTATCATTAACGCCCTTACAAAGACATACGTACATAGACTATCACCTCAGTTAGTAATGATAGTCTATGTTAAATGCGAACGATTTGCAATAGTGTTTTATTGCGGTGCGATGAAGCCAGTCTTCAATAAGTACAGGGTATAGAGCAGGTACAGGCAAATAAAGATAAGACCATGTACGCGATTAATTCGTCCCTGACGGGCTTTGCGAATACCGAATACCATCAGTAACAGCGTCAGTATTGCCATTGCAACCCAGTCACGGCTTAATACGAGCGGCTCAAGTGACACCGGTTCAATAGCGCCGGCTATACCCACAACAGCCAGCGTATTAAACATATTTGAACCAATAACGTTACCCAGTGCCAGGTCGTGTTCGTTCTTGCGCGTGGCCGCAATTGCTGAAGCTAATTCCGGTAAAGAGGTCCCGATGGCGACCACGGTCCGGCCGATGACCAAGTCACTAACGCCAAGCGATACGGCGATGTTTACCGCGCCCCAGACTAAAGCGCGGGAACTGACAATAAGCAGCAACAGTCCGACAATAAGCCAGATAATAGCGGGTTTCATCGGTAAAGGGTGCGAGTCAATTTCTTGCGTGTATTCAGCGGCTAAACTGTCGTCACTGCTTTTAGAGCCTATCCATACAGACCAGCCCATATAGCCAAGGAAAACAACCAGTAAAAGTACAGCTTCAAGTCGTGTTATTTGGTAATCGAGAAGGAAAACTGCGCTTAACAGGGTAATGGCTATTAAAACTGGCATTTCGCGACGAATAACGACCGATTTTACAGCGATAGGCGCAAGCAGGGCGGTTATACCCAAAACCAGAGCAATGTTGGTAATGTTTGAGCCGTAAGCATTACCCAAAGCTAAAGCCGGGTTACCTTGCATAGAGGCTAAGGCCGACACCACCATTTCAGGTGCTGACGTGCCAAAGCCAATAATGACCATACCGATAACCAGAGGCGCCATACCCAGATGTCGTGCTACGGCAGCCGCGCCTTCAACAAAGCGGTCAGCACTCCAGACTAATACCGCTAACCCCAGAACAACCGCAACAATCGATAACGTCATAACACCCTGTTCCTGTTAAAAAGAAAGGGCGATAGTTTAACGCAGAGTTTCCTTAATAGCATCAATACTTGTTGGGTCGTCAATGGTCGATGGAACGGCAACATCATCCCCTTGCAAAACTTGCCGGATAAGACGCCTTAATATTTTCCCCGAGCGAGTTTTAGGTAACCTGGGAACAATATGTAAGGTCTTCAGGCAGGCAATTGCACCAATTTCGGACCGAATAGACTGGATGAGCTCTTGTTGCAATTGTTCATGACCAATAGTGGATGAATTTTTAAGAATGACAAAGCCAACTGGCAACTCTCCTTTGAGTTCATCGGGCTGGGCAACCACGGCGCATTCTGCTACGTCTTTATGGCTGGCCAGAATTTCTTCCATTTCGCCGGTAGACAAGCGGTGACCGGCAACGTTTATCACGTCGTCCGTGCGACCCATAATGAATACATAGCCGTCGTCATCTATGTAACCGCCATCGCCGCTGCAGTAGTAACCGGGGAATGCATTCAAATAACTGCCCTGTAGCCGTTCCTCGTCACCCCAAATGGTGGTTAAACAACCCGGAGGTAAAGGTAAGCGCACGCAAATGGCACCTTCTTCTTTACTGCCTAGACTTTTACCTAAAGGGTCCAGCACGCTGATCTCGTAACCCGGAACCGGGAAGGTTGAAGAGCCGGGTTTCACTTTAACTGCGCCAAT
>NZ_DFTS01000043.1:54629-57373 GCF_002383015.1 Idiomarina sp. UBA4206 | reverse complement strand
TCTGTCTGCCACCAGTGGTCATAAACCGGTAAGTCGGTGAGCTCTGTTGTCCACTCATAAGTCGCAGGGTCTAAACGTTCGCCTGCCATGTAAATACGTTGCAGTGAGCTAATGTCGTAGCGGCTGAGGTGCTCGCCTTCGGGGTCTTCTTTTTTTATCGCCCGGAACGCGGTGGGAGCGGAGAAAATAGCACTGACTTTATAGTCCTGAACAATGCGCCAGAAGGAACCTGCATCTGGTGTGTTAACAGGCTTTCCTTCGTAAAGAATACTGCTGCAGCCGAAAATTAAAGGTCCATAAACGATGTAAGAGTGGCCAACTACCCAACCAACATCAGACGCCGTAAAGAAGACGTCTCCGGGGTTTAGCCCATAAACGTAATTCATTGAAAAGTTTAAGGCGACAGCGTACCCACCGTGATCACGTACCACCCCTTTGGGTTTGCCGGTGGTGCCGGAAGTATAAAGAATATAAAGCGGGTGGGTTGCCGGTAAGGGAACAGCTTCAGCGGGGCTGGCTTTTTCCATTGCTTTCGCCCAGTCGGTGTCCTGGCCGTCCTGCATTTCAGCCTCACACTGCTCGCGCTGATAAACAATGGTACGGGGGCTAAACTGCGCTTCTGCCAGTGCTTTATCAACAATAGGCTTGTAAGGTAAAACCTTGCTACCTTCAATACCACATGAGGCGGTAACGATGAGCTTGGGGGCGGCATCGTCAATGCGAACGGCAAGTTCGTGTGCTGCAAAACCACCAAAAACAACCGAGTGAATCGCCCCAATGCGCGCGCAAGCCAGCATGGCAATAGCTGCCTGAGGGATCATCGGAAGGTAGATAATGACCCGGTCACCTTTTTCAACGCCTCGCTGCTTCAGTACGTCGGCGAAGCATGCGACCTGATAGTGCAATTCGTTAAAGGTGTAGCTTGCTTTACTTTGAGTAACCGGAGAGTCGTAGTAAAGAGCGACTTGCTCACCGCGGCCCGCGTTAATCTGAGCATCGAGTGCTAAGTAACTGACATTAATTTCGCCGTCCGGGAACCAGTCTGCCATGCCATTTTTCCTGACATGCGCAGCAACTTTTGGTGGTTTGAACCAATCCAGACGACGCGCCTGGTCAAGCCAGAATCCTTCAGGATCTTGTTGAGCTTCTGAATAGACTTTCTTATAGGGTTGCATAGCACTACCTCAAATCCTTTTATGCAGAGCCTTTTAGCATATTCCGTTGGCTTAAATTTCCTATTCGACTTAGGTCTAAGCTGGCTTTGATCTCAATCGCAATTACCAGAATCTAAGTCGCCTTAGCAGCAAAAACTCAACAATGGCAATAATGACTAGCGAGCCACAGAAGATCATAAAGGCATCAGCATTTTCAACACCGGGCATGCCGCCAATATTAATGCCGAAAACACCGGTTAAGAAGCTGAGAGGTAAAAACACACCGGCAATAACGGAAAGCCAGTAAGTGTTGCGGTTCATTTTTTCTGCTATCGCCTGCTGCAGTTGCTCGCGTTGCATCCACACCTGTTCAAGCATTAAGTCAATTTGTTCGAACAACCGTTGGGTTGTGTCGCGTTCGTTGATTAACCATTGGTGCAGTTCGGGTGTCATGACTTTTTCAGCTTCGGTACTGAGCTTTTCTAAAGCCGCCAGCTGTGGTCGAATAAAGCGGTTTAGGCGCAATAATCTGCGGTGCAGGGCTGTAAGCTTTACCTGAACCGATGCGGTGTTATCAAAGCCTTCACCCTCAATGGCTTCAAGTTGTTCTTCCGCGGATGAAACGACATCTTCAATGCGCAAGTTTATCTGCTCAATGAGCGCGACGATAAAATCGTGTAACGACTCAGGTCCCATCTGTTGCTGGAGTTGTTCCCTTAGCTTTGCTATGGATAAGAATGGGCGTTTACGGAAGCTGTATAAAGCGCCTTTATAATACAGTATGCGCAAACTGAGCATGTCTTCCGGTGACTCACCGGTGTTTAAGTTAACGCCGCGTAGCAACAACATAAAACCATCGGGCAGACGCTGGAATCTGGGACGGGTGTCTTCTTCGAGTACCGCGTCAATGAGAGGTTCGGGGATCCCTGCCTGAGTTAGCCACTCTGTCAGGCCTTCAACGTCACGTTGGAAATGAAACCAGGTATTCTTTGTGGCTTCGGACGGTGTGTGAAGTTGTGTCGCGGGATGTTGATTGAAATCCCAGGCATCAATTAAAAAATCCATAGAACTCTCGCTTTAAGACTATTATTCAAAGTCTATAGCGAGGCGTTTAACTTGTCATTGTTTTCAGTAAGCTTCAGTCCGGAAGTTCACAAAGTGATGAGTCGAATACGACTAAATGATCAAAGTCGATATCAAAACCAATTTGCTCGCCAGTTTGCAGTGGTTGGTGAGAAGGACCTACCGCAAGTACATGACTGGTGTCTGAAAGCTCCAGAGTATAGAGATAGTGAGAACCGCGGAATCCACAACCAACAACAATGGCTTTCATTTCACTCTTGTTGTTGATCAATACATCGTCGGGGCGAACAAGAAAGTTCACGCTCATATCGGGTTTATTACTTAATTGAGAATGTTTAATGGTGCCAAATGCACAGTGCAGCTCCTGATCCTTAATTTCACCATTAAGCAGCACACCACGGCCAATAAAGTCAGCGACCAGTTGGTGAGTCGGCTGGTGGTATAGCGCATAAGGTGTTTCCCACTGGAGCAGTTGACCGGAATACATGACACCAGCCTTATCAGCCC
>NZ_DFTS01000043.1:49039-54540 GCF_002383015.1 Idiomarina sp. UBA4206 | reverse complement strand
CTTATCAGCCATAGCAAAAGCCTCTTGCTGGTCATGAGTTACCAGCAAAGCCGTAATTCCTTCTTCTTTAAGTAAACGCCGGACGTCGTGAGCCAGTACTTCTCTTAATTCTGCATCGAGGCTTGAGAAAGGTTCATCGAGTAACATGAGTTTGGGCTTTGGTGCCAACGCTCTGGCAAGAGCAATACGTTGCTGTTGTCCTCCAGATAACTCATGGGGGTAGCGGTTCTGGTAACCATTAAGACCAATACGGATGAGTAACTCTTTAATGCGCTCATCCTGCTGGTTTTTCGACAACTGATTAATACCAAAGCGAATGTTATCGGCAACGGTTAAGTGCGGAAACAGTGAAAAGTCCTGAAACATCATGCCGACATGACGTTGCTCCGTTGGCCACTGTACTTTGTCGGACGATACCGTCTTGCCATGCAGTTCAATTTTGCCTCCTGAAACAGGAGTGAAACCGGCGATAGCACGCAACAGGGTAGTTTTACCGCAGCCACTGGGACCTAACAGACAGCCAATGTCCCCGGGTTCTAAAGACAGGTTGAGCCTGTCGACAATAAGGTCACCGGAAAGTTGGATACTGACGGTATCGATATTCAGTAGTGTGCTCATTTACTCACCTGTTTTTATCGAATTACTGCGCAAAGCACGGGATAACATAATAACCGGAATAAGACCGACCGCGACAATCATTAAAGCCGGAGGGCCTGCATCGGCAAGCCTTTCGTCGGATGCCATTTCAAATGCCCGCACAGCGATCGTATTAAAATCAAAGGGTCTTAATACCAGGGTTGCCGGCAGCTCTTTCATAACATCCACCAGAACGAGAATAAGAGCGGCTAACAATGGGCTGCGCAGCAGTGGTAAATGTATTCGCCATAAAATACGTTTGCCGCTCGCGCCTAAGGTGCGGGCACTGTCATCCATTTGTGGGGTAATTTGTTCAAGCCCTGAGTTGACGGTTTGTAGTGACACAGAGAGAAAGCGGACACTATAGGCAAACAGCAGCGCTATGACGGTACCGGACAGTAATAACCCGGGGTTAAAGTTAAACAGCCATTCGCTGATAGTGATAATTTGATTATCGAGCCAGGCTAATGGGGACAGTAATCCTACCGCGATAACGATACCCGGAATGGCATAACCCATACCAGCCAGACTGATAGCAGCCCGCAATGGCCGTGTCGGGTGGCGACGCCGGCCATAAGCAAGCCAAAGTGCCAAAGCAACCGTAATTAATGCTGCTAGCAACCCTAACCAGAGCGTATTAAAGGTTAAAACCCAAAACGCACTTTGTTGCCAAATTTCAGATTTTTGTATGGACCACCACAGAAGTTGCGATGCCGGTATGGCGAAGCCAAGAACAACAGGAAGCCAGCAAACTAAGGATGCAACTGCGGCCCGCCAGCCACTTAAAGGGCGGCGCTGAGGTGCTCTGGTGCTTGAGCGTTGCTGATAGAAACGGGCGCGGCGACGAGAGTATCGCTCAACCATAATGAGTATAATGACGAAAACCAGCAAAAGCGCCGATAGTTGCAACGCGCCTTGTGCGTCACCAATACCGTACCAGGTGCGAAAAATTCCCGTTGTAAAGACCGTTATGCCAAAGTACTCCATCGTACCGTAGTCAGCCAGAGTCTCCATTAATGCCAGAGTGACACCGGTTGCAATAGCAGGGCGCGCCAAAGGAAGTGCGACTTTCCAGAAACTTCTTAGTGAACTGGCCCCCAGGGTTCTTGCACTTTCAAACGCTGTGGTGGACTGCTGCATGAAAGCGGCGCGCGTAATAAGGTAGACGTAAGGGTAAAGTACGATACAAAGAACAAAAATGGCACCGCTGAGGCTGCGAATTTCAGGAAACCAGTAGTCGCCAATACTGACAGAAAATATGTCCCGGACCAGCCCTTGTACCGGGCCTGCGTAGTCGAGTAAGCCGGTATAGGTATAGGCGGTAATATAAGCTGGCATGGCTAATGGCAGCAATAATGCCCAACTTGTCCAGCGCCAACCGGGAAAGTCATACTGACTGATGCACCAGGCTGTACTTACGCCTAATAAAGTGACACCAATACCAACGGCAAATAACAAGATCAGGGAGTGACCGATATACTCTGGTATAACGGTTTGCCATAAATGGTATAGGGTGTCCCATTGAGGGTTTAATAACGACAAAGCTACCACAATAAGTGGTAGCCCTATCAACACCGCGACGGCAAACAGCAATAGCGTGCCACGGTTCATTTGCGTATCTCCTGATACAAATTAACGCCAGCCAGCGCGGTTCATCAGACGAACGGCATCGCCGTTATTTTCACCGAGGATATCCATTTCGATATCGTCCTGTTTGAAATCGCCCCACTGTTGAAGTGTCTCGCTCCACTCAACACCTTTGCGAACCGGGTATTCATAGTTGGCCTGAGCGTACCATTTTTGTGATTCTTCAGAGACCAGGAATTCAATCAATTTTTGAGCCTGCTCAACATTTTTCGCATGTTTTGTCACGCCGATACCGGAAACGTTAACATGAGCGCCTTGTTGATCCTGAGCCGGCCAGAATATTTTAACTTTCTTTGCGGCTTCACGTTCTTCCGCGTCATCTGAGTTCAGCATATGGCCAAAGTAGTAAGTATTAGCTACAGCGACATCGCAAACACCAAAGGCTACGCCTTTAATCTGGTCGCGGTCGCCACCTACGGGGTTACGCGCAAAGTTTGCGACAAAATTCTCTGCCCACTTTTCTGTTTTTTCTGCGCCGTGGTGTTCAATCAGTGCTGCCACTAAGGACTGGTTATACAGGTTATTGGAAGAACGAATGCAAATGCGGTCGTTCCACTTGTCATCAGCCAGGCTTAAATAAGACTCTAATTCTTCTGGATTTACACGCTCTGGCGAATAAAAAATAGGACGGGCACGTAAACTGAGCCCGAACCAGAGGTTATCGGAAGAGCGGAAATGAGCAGGAACTGCAGAGTCAATTGTGTCGGAATTTACTGCCTGGAATGCGTTAGCTTCAACCGCACGGTGAAGGGCGCCGGCATCTACAGTTAGAAATAAGTCAGCCGGTGTATTTTCACCTTCTGAGTTAAGGCGGGCAAGCAATGCATCGGCTTTACCTGTTAACAAGTTAACTTCAATACCGGTTTCTTCGGTAAACTTTTCTAAAACGGGTTTGATCAGGGCTTCTTTTCGCGCTGAGTAGATATTAACTTCAGCGGCGGCGCTAGTGAAAGACACCAGTGTCGCAGAAGTCGCGGCAAGCAAGGCTAATAATTTATTTAACTTACGCATTTAAAAGACTCCTTTACGAACTCTATATGGTCGAAACGCGATGATTATATCAAACAAAACAAATAATGATAGCCATTCTCATTTAAAAAATAGTCATCTAAATTCGGTATTTGAGGGTAGTCAAGGTATTAGCTTCTGCTATTCTAAAAATGACTTACTTTCAGCGGAGAATTTATGTCTGACTTATCATTGCTTGCCCTGATTGGTGTGCTGTCCATTTGTTGTCAGTGGTTAGCGTGGCGCATTAAGCTGCCGGCAATACTGCCTTTGCTTATTTGTGGCTTATTGCTGGGACCCACTCTGGGGTTATTGGAGCCGGATGCGTTATTTGAAGATTTGCTCTTTCCTTTTGTCTCTCTGGCGGTAGCCGTTATTTTGTTTGAAGGCAGTCTCACGCTGAAGTTTGAAGAAATTCGCGGGCATGGCCGAATGGTAACCAACCTGGTCAGTATTGGTATGTTGGTTACTTTCGTCGTCATTGCAGTTTTGACGCATTTCATTATGGGTTATGGCTGGGAAATTTCGGCGTTATTTGGTGCGTTAGTTGTGGTAACAGGCCCCACAGTTATTCAACCAATGATACGCTCTATTCGGCCTATCAATAAGCTCGCTAATATTTTGCGCTGGGAAGGGATTATTATTGACCCGCTCGGTGCCTTGCTGGCGGTATTGGTGTATGAATTTATTATCGCCAGTCAGGACGTTGCTTTCCTGCATGCGCTTCAGGCGTTCGCGACAACTGTTGCTCTTGGTTTTGCTTTAGGTTGGGGAGCTGCTCGCTTGTTAGGTCTTGCACTGGGCAGAGGTTGGTTCCCGCATTACTTACAGAATGTTGCAACGCTCACTATCGTATTGGGTGTTTTCGCTCTGTCGAATGCCATACAGCATGAGTCCGGTCTATTAACCGTTACGGTTATGGGTATGGTTATGGCCAATACCCGTAATCTGAATATGGAAGAAATACTGGAGTTTAAAGAAACACTCAGTGTATTGCTGATTTCTGCTCTGTTCATTATTTTGGCTGCACGACTAGATTTCGCTGAATTTGATGCGCTGGGAATGCCCGCGGTTATTCTGCTGGCCATTATTTTGTTTGCAGTAAGACCTTTAGCCGTATGGCTTTCAGCTATAGGAACCGAGCTGAGGTTCAAAGATAAGGTTTTATTATCCTGGATTGCGCCCAGAGGTATTGTCGCGGCCGCTGTTTCGGCGTTATTTGCTTTGAAAATGGAAGAGTCGGGCTGGACTGAAGCCGCGGCGGTTGTTCCTTTAGTTTTCCTGGTAATAATGACAACGGTTGTCTTACAAAGCTTAACGGCGAAGCCATTAGCCCGAATGTTGGGCTTATTAGAGCCCTCAGCCAAAGGTTTTTTGATTTTTGGGGCCAACCAAATGGCTCGGGCAGTTGCTAAAAGTTTACAGGAGAGCGGTATTCCTGTGCGCCTGGCAGACACCAACTGGGAGAATATTAAGCTGGCCCGTATGGACAATTTACCGGTGTACTTTGGTAACCCTGCCTCGGAGCATGCTGCCAATAATATTGATTTGACCGGCCTTGGAAGGCTATTAGTCATGTCTCCCTATAAACAACTTAACCCGCTTGTATCAATGTACTACCAGGACTGGTTTGGCTCTAAGAAAGTGCATGGGCTGAATGGCGGTGAGCAGGATTATCGTGCCAGCCATCAGCTAACGGAAAGCTACCGAAAGACACTCAACTTATTTGGCGAAAGTGTTACCTATTCGAAACTTGCCAGCCTTAACTTTAAAGGGGCGAAAATTAAGTCTACGCCCATTACCGATAGCTTCAGCTTCGCTGATTATCAACAGAAATATGGGACAAGAGCGTTACCGATGTTTGCGCTGGATGACGCAGAAAAGGTTTATATTTTTACCACGGAGCGTGAGTTGATTCCTCAGCCAGGGTGGACTGTAATTGCCATGATTTCAGCGGAGCCTGAAGAAAATGATAGCGAAAAAGGCGGCGAAAAGGGAACAGACTGACGTTGTTGGCTGCCCTCAGTGTGACTGGGTAAGCCAACGAACCGAGCTTTCAAAACGTGAGCATGCTGAGTGCCCACGTTGTGGGTATTTCCTGGAAGGTGCGGCTACCAGGCATCACACCCTGGTGGCTATAGCGGCAGCAGCTTTAGTCTTACTGCTGGCGAGCTTACAGGTCAACTTTATCAGCTATTCGGTCACCGGCT
>NZ_DFTS01000043.1:48333-49025 GCF_002383015.1 Idiomarina sp. UBA4206 | reverse complement strand
CCGGCTCTGAGCAATCGATGACGTTGATGGATGCAGCCTGGCAGCTTTCCTTTTTTCACGAAAAAGTATTGGCCGTTTTAGTCCTTTTGACTGTTATTCTAATTCCCGTTTTGTACCTTGTTAGCCTTATATGGGTGTACAGTCAGATCCATAATTCGGGCAGTAACCGATTAAACCGATACTTCCTGCGTTTAATGGAGCATTTGAAACCCTGGCTAATGACTGATGTTTTTTTACTCGGGACCTTGGTGTCTTTGGTAAAAATATCGGGTCTGGCAGAGGTTCGTTTACTTGAGGGGTTTTGGGGCTTCAGTGTTTTTGTCGTTCTACTATTGTATGTGTACGAGCGAGCTAAACGTACACCGATATGGGACTACTATATGGCGGCATCCCGACCCAATATACATGTGCAAGCTGGAATGACAGCAAATGAGCAGGATTTGCAGACCTGCCCACTTTGCCATGCCTTAAACGCTAAAGACGCCGATAAATGTTACCAATGCACCGAGCCGCAGAAAACAGCGTGGTGGCGGAAGCCGGGGACAACTTTGGCATTAATTTTTGCTGGCGCTATTATGCTAATTCCAGCGCACTGGCTGCCGGTAATGGAAACGGTACGGTTTGGCAACGAGCAGCCTGCAACCATTATTGGCGGGGTTACTGAATTATGGCAGGCCGGCGATAGGCCTGTA
>NZ_DFTS01000043.1:39488-48218 GCF_002383015.1 Idiomarina sp. UBA4206 | reverse complement strand
GCTGTAATTATTTTTGTCGCCAGCCTGGTTATTCCGGTCGCGAAAGTTTTAACACTGGCGGTGTTGTTGCTACTGGCTCAAAGGCAAACGCCGGCCATTGTCCAGAATCGCTTATTATTGTTTAAAGTAACCGACTGGATAGGACGTTGGTCAATGATTGATATTTTCGTTGTAGCAATACTGGTCGCTTTAGTTCGGGGTGGGACTGTTATGTCGGTATATCCTGGCAGTGCGGCAGTGTCCTTTGCAGCTGCTGTTGTTCTTACTATGCTTGCAGCTATGAGTTTTGATACGCGCTTATTCTGGCGAGAGGCACATAAATGACTGAAAATTCGACAACCCGGGTTCGCAAAACCGTAGGTATCTCTCCGGTTTGGATTGTGCCATTGCTGGCGTTGCTGGTTGCACTTTGGATGGTTTGGCAGGATACCCGGGGCGCAGGCCCTACCATTACTATTGAAATTGCGGACGCTGAAGGTCTTGAAGCCGGGAAAACTCAGGTGCGGGTTCGTAATGTCGATGTTGGCCAGGTTACCGAAGTTCGGTTATCCGATGATTTTTCTTCGGCAGTGGCTGAAGTCGCTATGAATGAGGGTACTGAAAGGATGCTTAATGCCGATACGCGTATTTGGGTGGTTAAACCCAGAATTGGACGGCAGGGCGTCAGCGGTTTGGGAACCTTGCTTTCTGGCGCTTATATTCGATTGCAGCCTGGAGACTCAAAAGATCAACAATTTCACTTTAAAGCATTAGAGCAGCCCCCGGTAACGCCTCAGGAAACACCGGGACGCCGTTTAACCCTCACAAGCGAAGGGCAAACAAGCGTTACTGTAGGGGACTCAGTTCAATACCAGGGGTTTACCGTTGGCCAAGTTGAACAAGCCGAGTTTTTAGTGGATGAGCGAGAAACACGTTACCAAATTTTTGTAAAAGCGCCGTACGACGAGTTAGTTACTCAAAATACACGGTTCTGGTTGCAGCGTGGGGTATCTATTCAATGGAACTCCCAGGGGCTGGACTTAGCACTTGGCTCGTTAGAGTCGCTGTTGGGTGCCAGCGTAACTTTTGGTGTGCCTGAGGGGCAGCCCAGGGGGGATAAGCTGACAGGCGAGCAGAATTTTGAGTTATTTGAAAGCCTTGAGGAAGCAAAGCAGCAAGGCTATATCCATGGTATTGACTACGTTGTACTGTTAAATGAGTCTGTTTCCGGACTGGATAAAGGTGCCCCGGTACAATTTAAAGGGGTACGTGTTGGAACGGTCAGGGAAGTCCCTTTGCGCTGGTTCCCGGATGAGAGTGAAGAAGCGCCTTTAAAGCGTATTCCGATACTGATTCGGTTTGAGCCTGAGCGTTTAAGAGGCTTGGTCGCAAATACCGATATTGAAAGTTGGAAAGATCGCTTACCTGACTTATTCGAACAAGGATTAAGAGCGAATATCAGGGCGTCAAACCTGCTAACAAATACGTTATTTGTTGATGTTAGGTTTTACCCGAATGCACAACAAGCTGATGTTGCGGAGACTTTTGCCGGGCATCCGGTCATGCCGGCTATGGCCAGTGACTTCACACGGTTAGAAGAAAAGCTGACGGAACTGATGGATAAGTTTAATGCACTTCCTCTTGAGCAAGGGTTGAGTGACTTCTCAGGAGCAATGCAGTCGGTTGATGAAACCGCACAGAAGCTGGAAAGCGTTTCTGATAGTCTGACTAGAATTGTCGAGCAGCCTCAGGTGCAACAGCTGCCAGAGTTATTGCAACAAAACTTGATTCAGTTGAAAGAGCTAACGGGCAGCGTTAGTGAAGGGTCTCCAACCCTGCAGCAACTCAACCAGACATTAAATGAAATTGAACAGCTTTCACGTGAGTTAAAGCCTGTTATTGAACTTTTGCAGGAACAACCGAATTCACTTATTTTCAGCCCATCTGTTGAGCCTGATCCGGAGCCAAAAGCCTATGAATAATGGATTTATTGTCAGAGTACTAAAGTTGGTTGGTCTGACCGCTATAGGGGTCTTAATAACGGGGTGCTCTTCTAACTCATATGAAGTGACTCAATACCGGCTGCCTCATCTGAGCCAGTCAGCGGAGGCGCTTTGCCTGGCAAATAAACGTCCGGTTTTTGTAGGTGATTCTGCGTCAAAGCCTGGCTTACAGCTGCAGCAAGATGAAACTCGTTGGCATAGTGCTCGTCAGCATCGCTGGAGTACGCCCTTAGCTCACCAACTGCAACGCAGTGCTCAGAGGTTATTGCTTACTGACGATTGCGCCGGGAAGTTAACCATTTGGGTTGACGATTTTTACGGAAGCAATGACTCAAGAGCTGTTGTTGCCGGGCATTGGCAATATCAAAGTACCGACGCTCAAATTGTTCTTGAGGGAGCTTTTACCGAGAAAGTTCCACTGAGAAACGATGGTTACCCGGCGCTGGTTAACGCACTCGATACGGCCTGGCTGAATGTGATGGACACGATTAGCCTGGGTGTTGGCGATAAAGTGGCGCGTTAGAAGCGCCACTCACCACTTATTTGTATACCGACTTCGTTGTCGTAACTGCTGCTATCAATATATTGCAGCGAAAGTTTAATCAACCCTGAAAATGCCGGTTCTGTTCTTCTCAGCAGAGCTCTCGATAAGGTCTCATCGTTTTTCTTTTTACTGTGGCTCAGTAATGCCGTCCAGGCCGAGCCGTCAGCAGAAAACTGACGATAACTTGTCGATACGGTCTGACTTTGGCGTGGGAATGGAGATCCGGGATTACGTTGGTGATGTAAAAAGTACTGTTTTTGGTTTTCATCTAACGAGTAAAAGTCATGCTCTGTTCCGCCATCAAGTTGGCTGTACTCAACAGTTACACTGTGGCGACGCTCAGTTGAGCCGGTCATCCATTGCGCCCCCAGGGTATATGCAGGCTTGTCATCGGTTTCCAGTTTACGGTCAATGCCGAGTTCAGCGTAAGCTGAAAACTGATGCGCTCCCCAGTCAAAACCCGTTCGGGCGTCGGCTGTTAACATACGGTTATCCGGCCGGTTATCAGCACTTTGCTCAATAGCACTGATACCAAACCACAAATGCTGAAATAACTGACTGGAAAAGCGGATACCGTTGACCTGATAGTAATCACTGTAACCATCATCCTGATAAGCACTAAACAAACTAATTTTAAAAGGGTTCATTCCCGCAGGAGGATAGTCCGGAGCATAGTCGATTCGAATTTTAGGCATAGGGCGTGCGTTATTTGAAAAAAGCAGACTGCTATGTTCTGCCGGCCCCCAGCGTAAAGGTAGAGAATCCAGGCTGAAACTCCAGTCATTGAGGTTATAAGCCAGGTAACTGCCATCTAATGTTTTCTTATGGTCACCTTCGAAAGGGTCCTGACGGTAGTTTACCTGAATTCTTGCTGCCCAGTTGGTACCGTGCAGACTCCTGCTTAAACTGATTTTACCTTCTTCATAAATATCATCACCGTAGTCCTGAACGACTTGCTCACTGTCCGTTGCACCAATGTACCAACGTGTTTTAGGGCCGGTCTGAGCTTGCGAAAGTTGATGGCGTACATGCCTTAGAGCCAGTTGTTGTGTTGTGCTTAGCTCTTTTATTTCAAGCGCATCGAGCTCGGGTAAAAGGCTTTTCCAGGTAACCGGAAATTGTTGTATCGGGGTTTTAATCAGTCCAGACTCCGCCAAAACTGTCAGGCTATTTCGTAATTCGACATCATTAGCTTCAATCCAGACGGAACTGACAGCTACAGGAGTAAGAAGTAAGCTAAAACTACCGATTATGAGCGTATTGCGAATAAATGAGTTGGATGACATGAAACTGATTTGAATCCCTATGACAAATTGCATTCTATATTGCCAGAAATTTTAACACTAAGACAACGGTTTATCTGAGCTTTTCAGTTATAATGTGAAGCTCCGGAGGTTTGGTTATGACTTTTAAAAATATTTTGTTTTGCGTGCTGTTCTTGCCGCTGCTGATTGGCTGTAGCCAGGAACAGTCAACAGGTTTGCGCAGTGCGGAAGTAAAAGCACTGGATGAAAGTATGTTACCAGATGAGCGCTGGCAACTGAGTAAGGCGACAATTGAGGTTAGTTTTTGTCGGGATCGTGTTAATGAATCGTTGTTGGGATCAAAGTCTGAATTAAGAGGCTGGCGCTTGTCAGGCGAAAGCACAGCCTTTCCTCCCTATAGGAAAGAGGGCTTAAAGGCATTGGCAAAACTGTTTGAGGAAGCGGATATATTGCTATGGCAGATAGAAGGAAATGTGAGCGCTCAGCGTTACCACATTGTAAAACCTTCCGGAGATTCCAGGGGGAGCGTTGCTGATGCCGTTTTCCCCGCGGTCGTAACCTTATCTTCCATTCCAGAGGTTTGTTATGTGGCTGTGGATGACTCTGAATATTAAGAAAACTTTATTTATTGAAAATTCGTAGAGTTAGGTTGTTATTCGTAAAAATTTTCTGCGGTTCGACAGAACTCAACTAAACTTGTTACTTAAGGCGAACGCAGAGGGGATCAGTTATGTCTATCGGGTTAATTATTGAGAATAAATTGAGAGAAGCGTTCACACCAGTTCATCTGGAAGTGGAAGATGAAAGCTATATGCATTCAACCGGTGCTAATGCTGAGTCTCATTTTAAAGTGACTCTGGTAACGCCAAAATTCAGCGGGGAAAGGTTAATTAACCGACACCGCGCGGTGAATAAAATTTTAGCAGACGAATTGATGAACCATATTCACGCTTTGGCTTTGCACACCTACACGCAAGGCGAATGGGAGCAGCTAGGTGAATCTAGGCGCTCACCAAATTGCCTCGGTGGGTCAAAAATAGCGACAAATTAAGAAAAAATACGCATGTCTGATGTGTTCCTGCGTTCGCATTGGTTACAATAGCCAAAATAATGCGAACAACAGGGATACATCACTATGATCATTAAGCCAAAAATTCGCGGTTTTATCTGTACTAATGCTCACCCGGTGGGCTGTGCTGAAAACGTTAAACGTCAAATCGAATTTGTCCGTAACCAATCTCCTATTTCCAATGGCCCTAAAAATGTTTTAGTCATAGGCTGCTCAACAGGTTACGGGCTTGCGTCAAGAATTACCGCTGCGTTCGGCAGTGACGCCCATACACTGGGTGTGTGTTTTGAGAAAGAACCCACTGAAAAGAGAACAGCAACAGCAGGCTGGTACAATACCGCGGCTTTTCATCAGCAAGCGGATAAAGCCGGCTTAGCTTTCCATTCTATTAATGGCGATGCTTTTTCTGACGAAATTAAGCAGGAAAGTCTCGATTACATTAAACAAAACATGGGTAAAATAGACCTCGTGGTTTATAGCTTGGCGTCACCTAAGCGTAAAGACCCCGAAAGCGGTGAAGTCTATAGCTCCGTATTAAAGCCAATTGGCAAACAGTACACCACCAAAACTTACAACACCGATAAAGATCAGGTGCATGAAGTGACGCTTGATCCTGCGACCGATGACGATATCGCGAATACCGTTAAGGTAATGGGTGGTGAAGACTGGGAACGTTGGATTAAAGCCTTGCACGACGCCGATGTGTTAGCTAAAGACTGTCAAACAACGGCTTACACCTATATTGGTAAAAAGCTGACGCTTCCAATTTATGGTCATGCGACTATCGGCCGGGCTAAAGAAGATCTTGACCGTGCTGCTTCAGAGCTGGTTTCTGAACACGATGACCTAAACCTGAAAGCTTATGTCTCCTCATTGAAGGCACTTGTTACTCAGGCAAGTTCTGCTATCCCGGTAATGCCTCTTTATATCTCTTTAATTTATAAAGTAATGAAAGAAGAGGGCACGCACGAAGGCTGCATTGAACAAATTTATCGGCTATTCACAGAAGGTCTTTATAACAGCAACCCAGAGTTAGATGATGCTGGCCGCCTGCATATGGATGGTTATGAAACCAACGATAAAACTCAGGCTAAGGTCGAGGCGCTTTGGGAACAGGTAACGCAGGACAATTTCCATCAACTTGCTGATTATGAAGGCTACCATCAGGACTTCTTACATTTATTCGGTTTTGGCTTCGATAATGTTGATTACGATGCTGATATTGATCCAAAAGTAAACTGGTAAGCGTTGTGGGAAAAATGCTAAAATCCCATCGATAAGTGTGGAAAATATTTCAGGTTGCCGATAACAAGCACCCCTGGAGGGGGCTGCTTGTGTCGGTAACTATTTGATTATTCAGGTTTCCAGTCTTAGTGGCTGGTTGTGATGAATCTTCCCTTAACGAGTAGTGCAAACGCATATGATTACGATCAAGAAAGGGCTGGACATCCCTATCAAAGGGGCGCCCCAGCAAAAACTATCCGACGGTAAGGCTGTGACGACGGTCGCTACCCTAGGTGAAGAGTACGTGGGTATGCGCCCAACCATGCACGTGAAAGTCGGTGATCAAGTTAAAAAAGGTCAGTTGATTTTCGAGGATAAGAAAAACCCTGGTGTCAAATACACAGCCCCTGGTGCTGGTGTAGTTAAAGACATCCTGCGTGGTGAGCGTCGAGTACTGCAGGCCGTTGTTATCGAATTGGAAGGTGATGATAAAGTCACTTTTGATAAGTTTGATAGCGATAAACTTAACTCATTAGGTCGTGAAAAAGTTCAGGACATTTTGGTTGAGTCGGGTCAGTGGACTGCGCTTCGCACCCGTCCTTACAGTAAGACTCCGGCATTAGACGCAGAAGCAAGCGCTATCTTCGTTAATGCAATGGACACCAACCCACTAACGGGTGACCCGACTTTATTTATCAATGAAGAAAAACAGGCTTTTATTGATGGTTTGAACGTATTGTCAAACCTGACTGAAGGCAAGTTGTTCGTTTGTAAATCGGGTGATGCGGAAGTCGACACTGGCAACGCTGATGTCACTTTAGAGTCCTTTTCTGGTCCTCACCCTGCAGGTTTAGTTGGTACTCATATACATTTCTTGCAGCCTGCGAGCATTAAACGTCCTGTATGGCACATTGGTTATCAAGACGTCATTGCATACGGTAAATTATTTACCACAGGTGAAGTTTTTACTGACCGCGCAGTGGCAGTTGCTGGTGAAGGTGTTAAAGAACCTCGCTTGGTTCGTACCCGCTTAGGTGCAAACCTGCATGAGTTGACCGACGGTGAGCTTAATGGCGACAACTTGAGAATTATTTCAGGCTCAGTTTTGCATGGGCATACTGCAGATGATGATCATGCCTGGTTAGGTCGGTTCCATAATCAAGTCAGCGTAATTCCTGAAGGTAATTATAAAGAGTTTCTGGGCTGGATACGTCCTGGCTCCGATTTGCACTCGGTTACCCGCGCATACGCAGGACATTTCAATCCGAAAAAACTTTTCAGCATGACGACATCGCTGAATGGTTCTTCTCGTTCAATGGTACCTATTGGAAATTACGAACGAGTAATGCCACTAGATATTCTGCCAACATTGCTATTGCGTGATCTGCTATCAGGAGACACTGATGAAGGTCAGCAATTAGGTTGTCTGGAGTTGGACGAAGAAGATCTCGCATTGTGCACTTATGTTTGCCCTGGGAAATATGAATATGGCCCGGTGCTGCGTGACTGTCTCACTAAGATTGAGAAAGAAGGCTAACCCATGAGCTTGAAAGACACTCTCGAGCGTATTGAACCGCACTTCGAAGAAGGCGGTAAATACGAGAAGTGGTACGCGCTTTATGAAGCCGTAGCCACTGTTTTGTACACACCTGGTACCGTGACTAAGTCGGCTACGCACGTTCGTGACCGTATCGACCTTAAGCGCATTATGATTTTGGTGTGGATGATGACCTTCCCGGCCATGTTCTGGGGTATGTATAACGTTGGTAACCAGGCTGCTATGGCCTTGGTTAATGGCTATGAACTCGCTGATATCTGGCAGGTTGGCTTGTTCCACCTGTTTGGTGGCGAGTTGGGGGCTGACTCTGGCTGGATAGCCAAAATGTGGTATGGCGCCTGTTTCTACCTGCCAATTTATGCGGTGACCTTTATTGTCGGTGGTTTCTGGGAAGTATTGTTTGCGTCAATTCGTAAGCACGAAGTTAACGAAGGTTTCTTTGTTACTTCGGTTTTATTCTCATTGATTCTACCGGCAACAACGCCGCTATGGCAGGTTGCTCTGGGTATCACTTTTGGTGTCGTTATTGGTAAGGAAATTTTCGGTGGTACTGGCCGTAACTTCCTTAACCCGGCACTAACGGGTCGTGCATTTTTGTACTTTGCTTACCCTGCAAGCATGTCTGGCGACTCAATCTGGACCGCGGTTGATGGCTTCTCAGGTGCGACTAACCTGGGTAAAGCTGCTTTGGGTAATATGAATTACGGCGACACCGAGCTTTGGTGGGATGCGTTCTTAGGAAACATCCAGGGCTCAGTAGGTGAAGTTTCTACACTGCTAATTTTGATTGGCGGTTTAGCATTAATTTATTTCCGTATAGCCTCCTGGCGTATCGTGTTGGGTACTTTTGTCGGTATGGTTCTGTTCTCCGGATTATTGAACCTGATTGGCAGCGAAACTAACCCAATGTTCGCGATGCCTTGGTATTGGCACTTAGTATTGGGTGGTTTTGCCTTTGCGATGATGTTTATGGCAACTGACCCGGTTTCTGCGTCCTTTACTAATAAAGGGAAGTTCGCGTACGGCTTGTTGATTGGTTTTATGACGGTCATGATCCGTGTTATTAACCCGGCATTCCCGGAAGGCAT
>NZ_DFTS01000043.1:37943-39396 GCF_002383015.1 Idiomarina sp. UBA4206 | reverse complement strand
CGGCATTCCCGGAAGGCATCATGTTGGCCATTTTATTTGCTAACGTATTTGCACCGTTATTTGACCATTTTGTAGCACAGGCAAATATCAAACGGAGGTTAGCGCGTAATGGCTAAGAAAAATGAGAGTTTAGGCAAGACCGTTGGTGTCGTGCTAGCGCTTTGCCTGGTTTGTTCAATTGTTGTTTCTGGTGCTGCTATTGGTCTGAAGCCAATGCAGGAAAAGAACGCTGCTCTTGATATGCAGAAAAACGTTCTGGATGCTGCCGGTATTCTAAAAGCCGATACTGATATCGTTGAAACTTATAATCAGCGCATTGACACTATGGTTGTCAGCCTTGAAGATTTAAGTGTGAAAGATGATGTTGACCCCACATCGTTCAGTAATCGTAAAGCAGCTGGTGACCCTGAAACTAGCACTAAGCTTGAGAAAAAGAACGATCCTGCAGGCATCGGAACGCGTGAAGACTTAACACAAATATATTTGGTTAAGAGTGAGTCTGGTGAAACAACAGGTCTGGTGCTGCATATACGTGGCCAGGGTTTGTGGGGAACTATGTACGGACTGCTTGCGTTAGAAGACGACTTTGACACCGTTAAAGGTGTTAACTTCTACGAGCATTCAGAAACACCAGGACTAGGCGGCGAAATTACGAATCCTAACTGGGTTAAATCTTGGGAAGGTAAAGAAGTTTACGGTGAGGACGGTAACGTTCAGTTTGAAGTAGTAAAAGGTGGCGCTAGCGATAAGCACGAAGTTGATGCTTTATCGGGTGCAACTTTGACTAGTAATGGTGTGGAATACCTAATTCAATTCTGGATGGGCGAAAATGGTTACGGTCCATTACTCAAGAAACTTCGTGAGGGAGAGTTGAACAATGGCTAGTGTAAAAGAAATGAAGTCCGTTTTATTCGGACCGATATTTGCCAACAACCCCATCGCACTGCAGATTCTTGGTATCTGTTCTGCATTGGCTGTAACATCGAAAATGAGCAACACCCTGGTTATGTGTATTGCATTAACCGCGGTTGTCGCATGCTCAAACTTATTTATTTCGATCATCCGTAACCACATTCCGTCAAGCGTTCGTATCATTGTTCAAATGACGATTATCGCAAGTTTGGTAATTGTGGTAGACCAAGTACTCAAGGCATACGCCTACTCAATTTCTAAAGAGTTATCGGTGTTTGTTGGCTTGATCATTACTAACTGTATCGTTATGGGCCGCGCTGAGGCTTACGCGATGAAGAGCACACCGTTTATGTCGTTATTAGACGGTATTGGTAATGGTTTAGGTTACTCTATCGTGTTACTTGTGGTTGGTTTTGTGCGTGAACTCTTTGGTTCAGGCAGCTTGTTCGATGTGCAGATTTTACCGCTGGCATCACAAGGTGGTTGGTTCGAGCCTGTTGGGCTTCTGCTAATGCCTCCAAGCGCCTTCTTTATCATTGGT
>NZ_DFTS01000043.1:37436-37841 GCF_002383015.1 Idiomarina sp. UBA4206 | reverse complement strand
CAAGCGCCTTCTTTATCATTGGTGGTTTCATTTGGGTACTACGTACCTTCCGCACTGAACAAGTTGAACCTAAGGAGTAATGGTCATGGAACAATATATCAACCTGTTCATCCGCGCAGTTTTTATTGAAAACCTGGCGTTGTCATTCTTCTTAGGTATGTGTACTTTTCTGGCAGTATCTAAGAAAGTTAAGACAGCATTCGGTCTGGGGGTTGCGGTTATTGTGGTCTTGGGTATTTCGGTACCGGTAAACAATATTATTTACCACAATATCCTAGCGCCCGGGGCCCTGGATTGGGCCGGTTTCCCTGATGCGGATCTAAGCTTTTTGAAGTTTTTGACCTTCATCGGTGTTATCGCGGCGTTGGTGCAAATTCTGGAAATGACGCTGGATAAATACGTGCC
>NZ_DFTS01000043.1:33760-37354 GCF_002383015.1 Idiomarina sp. UBA4206 | reverse complement strand
TGACGCTGGATAAATACGTGCCCGCACTTTACAACGCGCTGGGTATATTCCTGCCCCTGATAACTGTTAACTGCGCTATCTTCGGTGGCGTAGCCTTTATGGTCGAGCGTGACTATAACTTTGGTGAATCAGTCGTGTTCGGAATTGGCAGTGGTGTTGGCTGGGCTTTAGCAATTGTTGCTTTGGCTGCAGTACGCGAAAAACTGAAATATGCAGATGTACCTGATGGCTTACGTGGCTTAGGTATTACTTTTATTTCAGTGGGTCTGATTGGTTTGGGCTTTATGTCGTTCTCCGGCGTATCCTTATAACCAGTGTGTTGAATCGGTAAAAGAAAGGTACGAATCGATGCAAGAGATATATCTCGGTGTAGGGATGTTTACTGTCATCGTACTGGTTTTGGTTGCGATTATCATGTTCGCAAAATCAAAATTGGTACCTCAAGGTGACGTGGAAATCCTGATTAATGACGACGAAGACAAAAAGATCGTGACCCAACCTGGAACGAAGCTTCTGGGTGCTTTGGCAAACGCAGGTATTTTCGTGTCGTCTGCTTGTGGTGGCGGTGGTTCATGTGGGCAGTGCCGCGTTACGGTTAAAGAGGGTGGCGGTGATATTTTGCCAACAGAGCTTGACCATATTACTAAGCGTGAGGCTCGCGAAGGCTGCCGTCTTTCATGTCAGGTTAACGTTAAACAGGACATGAAAATTGAATTACCAGAAGAAGTCTTCGGTATTCGTAAGTGGGACTGTACGGTTAAATCGAATGATAACGTAGCCACTTTCATTAAAGAGTTCATTGTTCAGTTGCCGGAAGGTGAAGAAGTACCGTTCCGTGCGGGCGGCTTTATTCAAATTGAAGCTCCGCCTCATCATGTGAAGTACAAAGACTTTGATATTTCTGAAGAATATCACGCTGACTGGGACCGTTTTGGTTTCTTTGATGTTGAGTCTAAGGTTGACGAAGAAGTTGTACGTGCTTACTCAATGGCGAACTACCCAGATGAGAAAGGCATTATTATGCTGAACGTTCGCATAGCAACGCCGCCGCCGAACGACTTAAGTCTGCCAGCGGGTAAAATGTCATCGTACATTTTTAGTCTGAAACCGGGCGATAAAGTCACTATTTCTGGTCCATTTGGCGAGTTCTTTGCTAAAGAAACAGAGGCAGAAATGGTCTTCGTTGGTGGTGGTGCTGGTATGGCGCCAATGCGTTCGCATCTTTTTGATCAACTGCGTCGCCTGAAGACTGATCGCAAGATTTCATTCTGGTACGGTGCACGTTCGAAGAAAGAAATGTTCTATGTTGAAGACTTCGATATGCTGGCCGAAGAGAATGACAACTTTGACTGGCACGTGGCCTTGTCTGACCCTCAGCCGGAAGATAACTGGGAAGGCGATACTGGCTTTATTCATAATGTTCTTTATGAGCGTTATCTTAAAGATCATGATGCGCCGGAAGACTGCGAGTTCTACATGTGTGGACCTCCGGTCATGAACGCTGCCGTTATCAATTTGTTGAAAGACTTAGGCGTCGAAGACGAGAACATTATGCTGGATGACTTTGGTGGTTAATCCATGATGTTCCTGAAAGTATCGAACGCTAAAATTTGGCTAGCCCTTATGGGGCTGGCCTTTTTAGTTTCTTGCTCAGATGCACCAGAAAAAATTGCATTTAGCGGCGAAACAATGGGAACAACTTTCAGTGTTACGCTATACACTAAAGATCCCAGACACAATCAAGAAGAGATTAAGCGTAAAGTTGATATTGTGCTGGAACGTGTAAACGCTCAAATGTCGACTTACGACCCGAATTCTGAACTGTCTCAATTTAATCAATTTGAAAGTACTGAGCCGGTAGTTATTAGCCGTGAGCTTGAGCGAGTGGTGACTCGTGCTTTAGAAATTGCAGAGCAAACCGAGGGTGCTCTCGATATAACGGTTGGGCCCTTAGTTAACCTTTGGGGCTTTGGTCCTCAGGCGAAGCCGGAAGAAGAGCCGTCTGACAAAGAACTACAGACCGTTCGTGAAAAAACAGGTTACCAGAAGCTACGTGTTGAGAACCATCAACTGATCAAAGACAACCCCGAGATGTATGTCGATTTATCAACAATAGCAAAGGGCTATGGTGTTGACCGAGTTGGCCATTTACTCGATCAGCTACGGATAAAGCAGTATCTTGTGGAAATTGGTGGTGAAGTTCTTACCAAAGGCGGTAAGCCTGATGAAGCGTCCTGGCGGCTGGCTGTCGAAAAACCGGTTTCTACGGAACGAGCCGTGCAACGTGTTGTCCAATTTAAAGACGGCGCGTTGGCAACATCCGGTGATTACCGAAACTACTTTGAAGAAGATGGGCGTCGCTATTCACATATTATTGATCCGGCGACAGGCTACCCAATACAGCACAATTTAGTTTCGGTGTCAGTCTATGCGGACGATACGATGTCTGCTGATGCTTATGCAACGGCTTTACTGGTTATGGGAACCGATAAAGCAAAAGCATTTGCGCGGAAACAGAATTTAGCAGTCATGCTCATCTATAAAACAGAAGACGGTTTTAATGAGTATATCAGCGACGCATTCAAGCCGTTGTTGAGCGAGCAGGAGTAGGAGTTTTAATGCAAACCTTTATAATGGTATTCGCTTTGTTTGTGATCGTTGTACTGGCGATGGCCATTGGTTATATGGTGCAACGAAAAACAATTTCTGGCAGCTGTGGTGGCATTGGTGCATTAGGCATGGAAAAGGCCTGTGACTGTGACAACCCTTGCGAGAAACGCAAAGAGCGAATGAAGAAAGAAGAAGTCTGGAAGGAAAATCAGATTCATTGACCCTTTTAGTAAAAAAGGTTATAAACATATAACTTTTTGGTAAGTAGGAGGGTGGCATGAAACCAATCGATATTCAGACAAATGCAAATGAGCTTTATCTGGATTGTAACGCCACCACTCCCGTACTTCCTGAAATTATTGAAGCGGTATCCCATACCATGGAATCCGTTTTCGGTAACCCATCAAGTAGCCATATTACTGGCCTGAAAGCACGATATATTCTGGATACAACCCGTCAGCTAGCGCGAAAGACTGTTGGTTTAACCTCCGGTCGGCTTATTTTTACCAGCGGGGCAACAGAAGGGATACAAACCGCGGTTGTTTCCGCAATATACGCCGCGATGCAAGCCGAGCCTGGCAATAGAAAAACGCTGTTACTTTACGGTGCTACTGAGCACAAAGCTGTGCCGCAGGCGCTGGAGCATTGGAACAAGCTTTTAGGGTTAAATGCGCAATTGGTTGCTATTCCTGTGAATAGACAGGGGGTGTTAGACACTCAGTTTATTGCTCAGCACGCAAAAGATGCAGCAATGATATGTACCATGGCGGTAAATAATGAAACCGGAGTTGTGCAGGACCTTGAGCAACTAGAAAAGGTTATCCGTCAGCACAACCCGAATGTTCCCTGGATGGTCGACTGTGTTCAGGCATTAGGTAAGAAGGCGTTGAACCTGGATGCTACCACCATTGATTATGCGCCTTTTAGTGGTCATAAATTGTATGGGCCAAAAGGCATAGGATTTATGGCGGTCAGAGACGCAGC
>NZ_DFTS01000043.1:33371-33595 GCF_002383015.1 Idiomarina sp. UBA4206 | reverse complement strand
GATTGGTGGTGGGCAGGAGTCAGGGCAACGCTCAGGAACAGAAAATTTACCGGGAATTGCGGCGTTGAATGCGTTGTTTGAGTTAATGCAGGACGAGAGTAATAATCGCTTTCAGAACGATGATACTCTGCAAAGTTACCGAAACCAGCTGGTTGATGCCCTAAGCACAGCTTTTCCTTCGATTGTATTTAATCATGACTTAGACATTTCAGTGCCGACCACAC
>NZ_DFTS01000043.1:26160-33245 GCF_002383015.1 Idiomarina sp. UBA4206 | reverse complement strand
GGTAGAAGGTGTCGCGTCTCGCGATATTATGGATGTTTTCGACGCCTGTCAGATAAGAGTGAGCTCGGGCTCGGCTTGTAGCTCAAAGGTGACAAAAAGCTTTGTGCTGGACGCCATGGGGCTAGAGGAATGGCGCAGTGGCTCTGCTATTCGGTTATCTTTTGGGCCTGCCACTCGACAGGAAGAAATTAATGAAGCCTGTGTTCGAATCCAGCAGGCTGCGGATGCATTACGAAATTCCTGCCTGATTGTAGCGGATACAAACAACGATAATGACGCCCAGCTCGATGGTGTTGTTCAACTCAAATACGATGATCACTGTTGTTATTTGATTATTGATCGCGAGGCCAGGGAAATTGCGGTCGTTGACCCACATCCCGCATTAGCCGGACGAATTGAGAATATTGTCAGCTGCCAGCATTACCGTGTGAAAGCTGTTGTTTGTTCAGCTGCAGATTCAGTAATGAGTCAGTCAATTGAGTTGCTGTTGCCGATACTTATACCGTCTCAGTCTATTGATGAATATGATGTGTTCGGTTGGCCTAAAACCGCTACCGGACTGTGTGATGTGGCTCCTGTGGAATGCGAAGACAGCGTTATAGGCTGTATTAGTATCGGTGAACGCAGGTTGTTCCGTGTCGGCACGCGTAATCCGGTTTATGTTCTGAGCGAATCGGCGACACTTAAAGCTTTGGTTCATTCTGACTTTTTATTTACTGGTGCGGAAGCGTCACCTCAAACTTACGAAAGTTTCATGAGTGAGAATACGCTTATTTGTCCCGGACGTGACCCTGAGCATCACCTTGTTTACACACCTTGTGAATTAAGTGGTGACTGTCGTGTTGACGATGGCGTTAATATTCCTATTGGGGATACCGACGAGTTTTGGCATCGAAAAGATCTTGTCATTGTTGATGTTCGGGAACGACAAGAACACGTGTTAACGGACTTGCCCTGCTGTGCAGAGGTCATTAATGTCCCGCTTACCGAAGTTGCTCAGTTCATTCACAGCAACCCTCATTTGCGTGAGCGCGACATTATCTGTTTGTGTCGTTCAGGAAACAGAAGCCAGGTTGTGGCTAACGTATTGAAGCGACATGGCTTTAATAGCCGTCATTTACTAGGGGGCCTGGCTCTGCTTGGGGCCCCTGCCGCATAAGTGGCCTTTAGAGCTTTGTGCGTTCTTGCGGCGCCTGCCATTGCAAGCGACCAACATATCCGTCTTTACCGACCAGCCAGCAACTGATGTCGTCGTGGCACTGGATGTTCCAGATATTGGAATCAGACAGTTTAAACCACTCGTTGTTGTCCAGGTTAAGGGCAGCAGCACCCTGAGGGTTAGAGGTCAGTAGCCAGGAGCCGTTGTGATCAATCAGGCTTAAGCTATAAAGTGCCCCGTTTATTGGTGGTTCCGACAGAGTAATAAATTCTTCATTTTGATAATGCCACAAGCGATCTTCGTTGCTGGAAGCATCGTTTAAGTCACCACCGGCAATGTAAAAAGTTTTCTCATTAACTGGCCACACGCTGGTGATACCGGCCATTGGGCCCGCCTGCATTGGTGTTTCTACTACTCGGAAGCGAATTCCGAAGGAACCTTTAATCAATACTCTGGCTTTATCGGCGTTACCGGTTGCTATCATCCAGTTGTCATTATTAAACCGTGCGCAACTGCCACTTGACGCGAAACCACCTTCATTTGACTGAGGTGGCTCAGATACAGCGCTGCGTACTTGCATCCAGTTACGACCGTCGGCACTACGAACCATGCGCCACTCGTCACCAACGCTGTCGCCATGAACCCAGGCTTCACCACTGGGCGAAAGCGCCATACAATTAAAGAAGCTGTCTGATTCGCCGCGGTAACGTAAACGCCAGCTATTGCCACCATTGTCAGTGTAATAGATGCGGGATTGACCACCATTACCGACACTGAGCGCATAGGCACGGCGATCATCTATTGCTTCAATATCTCTGAAATCAAGGTCTTCGGGGCCCGGCTGAAAATATTGCCAGCTTTTACCCGAGTCCGTGGTTCTGGCTACAGTTCCCTTTTCACCGGAAAGCCATATTGTATTGCGGCTTACAGGGCTGACGCCCACCCAATGTTGTTGTCGAACATTATCAAATATCTCTATTTCCGGCGGTTGAGCTACCGCCGGAATACTTAATAATGCGCTGAAGGGCAAAGCAAGCTTGAGTACATTTATGGCTTGCTGCTGTAGCTTCGATGTCATAGACGTGACCTAATTAATTATGCATGTTATTGAGTGTAACACGTTTCTTTTTAACCGATACGTCAGTTCAAAGCCTTCAGTTCACTGAGCATCAAAACACAGTCCGTTGTCGGAAATGCTGTCGTCACCCATTAAATATAAATAAGTTGGCATTAGGTCTGCTGGTGTCTTTAATGACTTCGGGTCTTCCGCCGGGTAGGCTTTAGAGCGCATCGAGGTGCGCGTGGCACCCGGGTTAATTACATTGGTCCGTAGCTTGGTACCTTCGTATTCGTCAGCAATAACTTGTGCCATACCCTCGGTTGCAAACTTACTGACTGAATAAGCGCCCCAGAAGGCACGACCTTTTCTGCCGACACCCGAAGAAGTAAAGACTAACGATGCACTGGACGACTTTTCCATTACCGGAATAAGTGCCTTTGTCATGGCAAATTGGCCGGTAACATTCACTTGCATGATGTCGTCCCAGCTGTCTTTTTCAATATGCGTAAAAGGTGACAAGATACCCAGCAGGCCAGCATTATGCAGTACACCGTCTAATTTACCGAACTGATCCGCTATAGTTGCTGCCATATCGCGATAGTGATTTTCCGTTGCGCCTTTTAAATCCAGAGGAATAATTGCCGGTTGCGGACTTTCCTGAGCAATAATTTCATCGTAAACCGCTTCTAATTTACTGACCGTGCGGCCAAGTAAAATAACCGAAGCGCCGTGTTTGGCAAAGCTTAGAGCCGCCTGACGGCCAATGCCGTCACCGGCACCAGTAACTAAAATCACTTTATTTTTCAAAAGCTCAGGACTTGCCTGATAATCATGTACGGTTTTAATTTCCATAACAGTTTCTTAATACCATTGGACTGTGGTCGGGTGAGTAGGCTATTGTAACGATAATCGAGTAACTTCTCAGCAAACGAACGAAAAATCGGTAAAAAGCCTTTCATCTTAATTCATACAGGTGTATAAAAATCGTTAAGAGAAGGCATAGAATAACAAAACATAAAAAAGGATTGGGGATACCTCATGAAGAAATTATTACTCCCACTTGCGATTGGTTCTGCTCTTAGCCTGGTAGGCTGTGGTAGCGGTGACGAAGCGCCTATTACGGAAAGTGAAGTTAATGTTGCAGCATCACGCGTGGTGTTTGATCCGTCAAACGGCGCATTATCTGCGCCAACGAACATACTGTTAAGTGGTTCAGTTGACGGCACATTGAACTTACCTGTTGCTGACGCAACAGACACGGCTAACCCTCAGGTTGCTATTAATGCACTTGATGGTTGGGGAACTCACTCGACATTAACCTTTGACTTCTCGTTGCCGGTTGACGAAAACGGTGAACAAGTCATCATTGAGTCGGCTAGCCTGGAAGCACAAGGCTCTATACGTGTCTTTGAAACCATTCAGGGCGGCAGCGACGTTTCGGCTGGCTGTGCGGCTGCTAACCCGGCTGCGGTATGTGCGGTAACCGGTGAGCTTCAGCATGGTACTGATTTTATTGTTAAAGCGACAGGCGAAGGCAGTGTTGCGGTTGTTCCTTTACGTCCATTTAAGCCAGCTACCGGCTATTTGGTTGTATTGACTAATAATATTCAGGACTCACTTGGACGCGATGTTAAACCGTCACAGACTTATACCTTGATGAAGCGTGATGCGGAAGAGAATCCAGTATCCGGTGATGCAAGCGCATTAGCTTTACAAGGCCTGGTCAATAGCTATGAAGGCGCTCTTGCGCAGTATGGCGTTGACCCTGAAGGTGTTATTTATAGCTCCAACTTTACAACACAGTCTGTGGGTGAGGTTCTTGGCGTAACGAAAAGTTTATTAGGGCAGCAGGTTGCTGCGTCTAACCCACCTGTCATGCAGGCTGCTCCTCAGGGTTATACGTTAGATGTTGTGTTATCCGGCGCAGGAATTGAAGATCCAAATGCGTTGGCTGCGGCAAGCGCGGCTAAAGTCTATGGTGGACAGGTTGATTTACCATACTACTCTCCGCTACCTAGCGCTGAGAATCCAACGGCACCATTAACTGGTCGCTGGACTGCTATGTGTGACAGCCCAGCAGCTATCCTGAACGGGCTTCAGGCGGGTGAAATTGACCCGGCTGCTGAAGGTATTAGTGCAGAAATGATTGACGACCCTTCATTAATGCTGCCACCTAATGCGTGTTTTGATATTGAAGGTGTCGACGAAGAGCGTCATCTGACTAAGTACAATCCGGTACCGGAAAAGCAGGGTGACCAGACTGTTGAAGCCTTTGTTACGATTCCTGATTTAGCAACTGCTAATGGCGTTCGCACTCAAATGGGACTGGAACCTTTAACTGCGCCTGAGAACGGCTGGCCTGTTGTGATTTTCCAACACGGTATTACCGGTGAGAAAGAAAATGCTGCGGCAATTGCAGGCACTTTTGCAGTAGCCGGTTTTGCGACAGTAGCTATAGACCACCCGTTACACGGCGGACGCGCCTTCGATGTTGATGGCGATGGTACTGATGATATTGATGCATCCAGTGAAAGTGGTGTTACTGCTTATATGAATTTGAGCAGTTTGCTGACAACGCGTGATAATTTGCGCCAGTCAATTACTGACCTTATTGGGTTGCGTTTAAGCCTGAACTACTTCCAGTCGCTGGACGGAGAAGAGTTGAACGGTCAGGATGTTCACTTTGTGGGACACTCTCTGGGTGCCATTGCAGGTACTGGTTTTACCGCGTTAGCAAATACTTCCTTTGGTGAGAATAACCCATTAGGGGCACTTGACGGACAATTTGCTGTGCAAGCTTCTAGCTTAGGGATGCCGGGTGGTAGTCTGGCTAACTTCTTACTGGCGTCTGACAGCTTTGGACCGACGATTAAAGCGACTTTACTGTACTCTTCTAACGCAGAGTTCAAGGCTGCAGCTGATCAGGCTATTGCTGGTGGCGCTACATTAGAGCAGTTCTACGCAGGTTTCATGGAGCAAGCATCTGCCGAGCAGGTTGCGCAAATCAATGCAACCTTTGAGCAGTTCGCATTTGCAGCACAAACTGTTGTCGACTCGGGAGACCCGGTTAACTACGCAAGTGATGTCGTTGCTTCTGAAACGCCTGTATTCATGATTGAAGCCATTGGTGATTCGGTTATTCCAAATGCCGTTGAGAATAAACCTTTAGCAGGAACAGAGCCTTTGGCTGCATTACTTGGCCTGGAGGGTATCTCAACCACAACAACATCTGAAGACGGTACTCCGGTATCGGGTATTGTTCGCTTCGGTGGTGATGCAGAGCACGGTTCACTGGTTGACTCTTCAGCGTCGGGAGCGGTGACCGCTGAAATGCAGCAGCAAATTGCGTTCTGGTTTGCTGCGGACATGATGCAATTACCAGTAACTAACGAAGAAGTGGTAGAATAACTCTCAGGTTATTGAACACTAAGTATTCAAAGGCCGGCAACTATGCTGGCCTTTTTCGTTTTAGGAGAGTGGTATGGACTTTGTTGCTGATATTGGAAGCTTTTTGCTAAAAGCAGCCATTATTGTGGTAGCGATTGGCTTTATTGTAGGGCTATTGGCGCAGGCGGCGCAGAAGCAGAAGAAGAGCAAAGGTGACCTGCAGGTAACCCATTTGTCTAAAGAGCTGAACGAACTCAGTGAGCAGTTAAAAATTGAACTGATGGACAAAAAAGCGCAGAAAAAAGCATTGAAAGCGTTAAAGAAAAAGAAAGCGACAGAGAATAAAGAAAAGCGGCTTTTTGTTATAGACTTTAAAGGCAGTATGGACGCTAAAGAAGTTGATAGCTTACGCCATGAAGTCAACGCCATTCTGAACCTGGCCACTGAGAAAGATGAAGTACTGGTGAGATTAGAAAGCGGTGGTGGTGTCGTCAATGGTTATGGTTTGGCTGCTGCTCAGTTACAGCGGCTGAGAGAACAAAAGCTAACGGTCAATGTTGCTATTGATAAGGTCGCAGCAAGTGGCGGTTATATGATGGCTTGCGTTGGTCACAAGCTCATGGCTGCGCCTTTTGCTTTTATTGGTTCCATTGGTGTGGTGGCACAGATACCTAATTTTCATCGGTTCCTGAAAAAGCATAATGTTGACTTTGAGCAGTTAACAGCAGGTGAATATAAACGCACTCTGACGCTATTTGGTGAAAACACCGATGAAGGGCGTCGTAAGTTTAAGCAGGACTTAGAGGCCATTCATCGCCAATTTAAGTCTTTTGTGCAGGAGAATCGTGCCGAACTCGATATTGATAAAGTTGCTACCGGGGAGGTCTGGTCTGGCCAGGAAGCGAAAGAGCTGGGCTTGATTGACGAGGTAACTACCAGCGACGCGTGGTTAATGAAGCAACATAAAGGTTTTGATGTACTTCAGTTACAGTATGTTATTCGTAAACCGCTGAGTGAGCGTTTTGCTAAAGGTATGTCTGTCATCATTCATACACTTAAGACTTCATTAACTCGGTCAGATGTCTCACAATAAAAGGTATTCAGCCCAGCTTTGCAGTTTTATAGCTGTTTATTTAAAGGCTTTCTGCTAGGCTGTTGCAGTTTTTTAAGAATGAATAATAAAGGACGCTTATGAGCGAAAAGAAAAAACTCAGTCTGACTAGCCGCATTGTCATTGGTATGGTCGCTGGGATCATTCTCGGTACTTTTATTCGTTACGTTGCCGGCGATAACGCCTGGGTTTCGTTGTATTTAACCAATGGCCTTTTTGACGTTGTTGGCCAAATATTCATTACCTCATTAAAAATGCTGGTTGTTCCGCTGGTGTTTGTATCACTGGTTGTTGGTACATGCTCGCTGAGCGACCCCAGTAAACTGGGCCGTTTAGGCGGTAAAGCTGTTGGTATGTATATGATAACT
>NZ_DFTS01000043.1:22541-26040 GCF_002383015.1 Idiomarina sp. UBA4206 | reverse complement strand
TATATGATAACTACAGCAATAGCCATTACCTTTGCAATTACCGCAGCCATTTTGGTTCAACCGGGGTCAGGTATCGAACGTGCTTCTGATGCTGACTTCGAACCCAGTGAAGCGCCTTCAGTGAGTGAGGTCATTGTGAATCTGTTCCCGGACAACCCGATTAACGCGATGGCCGAAGGCAACATGCTGCAAATTATTGTGTTTGCGTTGCTGTTTGGTATATCGATGGCATTAATTGGCAAACCCGGAGAGCGTTTAAAAGGCTTTTTTGACGATCTAAACGCCGTCATTATGAAGCTGGTGGTTATTCTGATGAACGTTGCGCCTTACGGTGTTTTTGCACTCATGGCAAAACTGTTTGCAGAAATCGGTGTGGAAATGATTGGCAGTCTGGCGAAGTACTTCTTGCTGGTTCTGTTTGTTTTATTAGCTCACGGCTTGATTGTTTATCCGCTATTTATGCGCGTTCTGGCTCGGGTAAAACCCGGTATCTTCTTGCGTAAACTGCGCGACGCCCAATTATTTGGCTTCAGTACGGCCAGTAGTAATGCCACCATGCCCATTACATTAGAAACAGTTACACGCCGCTTAGGTGTCAGTAACAGCGTTGGTTCCTTCACTGTGCCTTTGGGCGCGACCATCAATATGGATGGTACGGCGATTATGCAGGGTGTGGCAACAGTCTTCATTGCTCAGGTGTATGGTCTGGACTTAGGCGTTGCTGAGTATCTGATGGTTATTATGACCGCTACATTAGCCTCAGTTGGTACGGCAGGGGTTCCAGGTGTGGGGCTTATTATGCTGGCTATGGTATTGCAGCAAGTTGGCTTACCGGTTGAAGGCATTGGCCTCATCATTGGTGTTGATCGCCTGCTGGATATGACCCGAACCGCAGTTAACGTCACTGGTGACGCTATGGTCAGCTGTGTTGTTGCGCGTTCAGAAAACGACTTCGATGAAGAAGTTTACTACGACAAAGAAGCTGGTAAAAAGTTAGAAGAGCTTTAACTTTACTGGTAAAGAACCGGTGCACGCTTAAGCGTGCGCCGGCACTCCGGAATGAAAACGCAGTTCTGTGTCTTCAGACGTAATTAACTCCGCTTCCCACTCTCTGAATTGATTCACTCTTTCCGTAATATCCGTATCACTGAGTTTTTGTGCCAATTCCAGATAATCCTGATAGTGTCTTGCTTCCGAGCGTAGGAGCGATACATAGAAGCGGGTAATATCTTCATCCAAATAAGGCGCAAGCTTTGCAAAGCGTTCGCATGAACGCGCTTCTATCAACGCGCCGATAATAAGCTTGTCAATTAACGCTTGTGGTTCGTATGTACGAACATGGCTTATCAGGCTGGCGGCATAGCGAGAAGCACTGAGCTTATACAGCGGAATATCACGCGCTTGCATTATCTCAAGAACCTGCTGAAAGTGATGCAGTTCTTCCCGGATAAGGCGTGACATTTTATCGATAATTTCGTCGGCATAAGGCTGTGACTCTGCGGCTTTTAATGCTTGAGACAGCTGCTTACTTTGTTGTATTTGCTCAATTCCACCAATGCCCCGGTAGACTAGGTTTTCGTAAGGTTGTAAAGCATCAAGCAGGGCTTGTGCATAGTCTTTATTAACTGCATAACGGCGCAGCAATAGAGCAGCACTTTGCGCAGCTTTAAGCTCACAATGTAAGTGATCGAGTAAAATGACTGGCAGGTTTTCTTCCCTGGCTGCCTGCTGAATCCACTCTTGCGGTGTTGGGCAAAGTAAAAAACAACGGATAGGCTCTAACAGCTTTAAATAAGGTTCGACGAGGCTATGATTCACAGCGATCCTTCTTGACTTAAAAATACAAAATAAATTAACAAACTCGGCGTCGTTCTATAACAAAAGGCCTTGACAGAAAAGAGGTGGTGCTGAATATTAGACACATGGGGTGAATTTTTCAGCAGTACCCGCATCAAAATTATAACGTATTTAAGAATTCGGCGGTATGACCGCGTACTATGGGGAAGTGAAGTTATGATACTGAATCATATTTGGGGCCTATACGCTCATCCAGTACAAGAATGGAAGTCTATCGATAGTAAGCGGGAAAGCTTTTTTTACTCTTGTTCTCACGTTTTATTAGTTGCTATTTTACCTTGTCTGGCGGCTTATTATGCCTCGGCTCATCTGGGCTGGAGCATTGGCGCGCGGGACTCTATTTATTTAACGCAAAACAGCGCACTTATGATGGCTGTTGCTATGTACATTGGTATTCTGGGCGCAACGTTCGCGCTGGCCTACTTAATTTACTGGATGGCAAAAACCTTCGGTGCTGATCCGAGCTTTACTAAGTCGTTAGAACTGGCTGCCTACGCGGCGACGCCGGTTATTATGTCGGGTATTGCTTCTTTGTATCCGGAACTGTGGTTTGTGGCTGTCGTTTTCCTTGGCGGTGTGGCTTATTCCGTGTACCTGCTTTACTCAGGTCTTCCGGTTATTATGCACATTCCTGAGGAGCGAGGCTTTCTTTATGCCAGCTCGGTAGTAACAGCAGGCCTTATTGCTATGGTTGTACTTATGGCAACCACCGCTATTTTATGGACCAACGGCTTCGGGCCTTCTTTCGTTTCATAAAACTGGCTTCATAAAAGAAAAAAGCCCGGCTCTGGTAAAACAGAGCCGGGCTTTTTTTGTGCATTATAAGGCTTTATTTCTTTAAGTAATGTCCAGCCAGACAGGTAACCGGCGCCGCTGTCGGTTTACCGTGTTGCCAGTCACCGCCTTCAACACCACTGCCTGCGATATCAATATGAATGTAGCTAAGTGGTTTTTCGCTGTCGATACCATGGTTATCCAGCCCGGAAACACCAACCAGGAACGCCATAGGGAACTGGTGCCCACGAGGTGTTGTAGCTGACGGGCCATTGTTCGAAGAGAGTAAGTCGTCACACAGAGTGCGACCTTTCACGAAGTCAAAGTCTTCGCGACGTGACCAGGAAATTTCAGTTGGGTCTCCGTAAACTTCGCCTGCATCAAACAGCGCCTGAGAGAGCTTCTGACGACGTGCATGGCCATTAGGTACAAGTGCGCTATAAGGTCCTTTTGACAGAGCTGCGTGTCCGGTCAGGGTGGCTACGGTGTACAGTTCGTGCTCGCCATCACTCTTCGCTGCTTCTTCACGCAAGTGAGACAGCAGGTCGGCCATAATCAGGCGGCCTTCAGCATCGGTGTTACCAATACGCACACGCTTACCACTGTGTCCGGTAATGATTTCATCCGCAACAAAGGCATCGGAACCAATACTGTTACGCACAGCACCAATTTCTGCAATCACATTCAAGTGTTCAGGTTGCAGTTCAGCCACTGTTTTAACAAAGCCCGCAACGCCTGCCGCACCACCTTTGTCACGGCTCATACCAGCCATGTGACCGCCAACTTTCAGGTCAGCGCCACCGGTGTCGTAGACGATACCTTTTCCGGCGAACATAACAGTACGTTCTGGCTTGCTGCCATGATACTC
>NZ_DFTS01000043.1:11715-22503 GCF_002383015.1 Idiomarina sp. UBA4206 | reverse complement strand
CCATGATACTCAAGGCGTATAACGCAAGGGCGGTGGCGCTCTACTGCCATGGACGAACGTCCAACCGCGGCCAGCAGCGGATACTCGTGCTGAAGTTGTTGTGAGTCGTCTATAACCGTCACTTTAACAGCGGTGTGGGCAAACGCCTGGCGGCAGTATTCAGCAAAACGAGGCGGCGCCATGCGCTCTGGCTCTGTGCCTGCTAAGTCGCGGGCAACACGTTTACCAGCTTCTACTGCCATAGCCCAGTCTGCGTCCAGCTCACCAACTAAAATAACGCTTTTAGTCGGTTCAATAGCTTCTTCACCATGCGCTTCACGCGCTTCAAGAGGCTGATAAAGTGCCTGACAAAAGCCCAGATAAGCCGCTAAAAAGGCCTGCTTATAACGCTCGTCGTTAATATTTACGTTGTTCAGTGCGATAACAGGGTGGCGGGCACCGGCATCTTGCGCCATTTTTGCGGCGGCGTGTGCGGCATCAAATACCTGGCGAACGTCGTCAAAATCACGATTCAGAGGACCAGTAGGTGCAGCAACCAGGCGCTGGCCCGGGACTCCGTCAGCTTTTAGCAGCAACGGCTGTTTGCCAACTCGCTGGTCGGTGATTTTCGCCTGTTGAATAACTTCAGCCAGAGCTGAGTCGTCAACAGAGTCAAAGTTCCCAATTAAGATAAGTGCATCAGCACCATCTTTTGAGTATGCGTCAGCTAGTGAGCTAACAATTTGCAACTGAGCAAATGCCATAGAGTAAACCTCTTAATCAGTTTGTCGGTTAAGCGCGACGCCAGCGGGTGCCTTCTGCACCGTCTTCCAGGACAATACCCATGTTGGTTAATTCGTCACGGGCTTCATCTGCTGCAGCCCAGTCTTTATCTGCACGGGCCTGATTTCGCTTAGCAATCAACGCTTCAATTTTGGCGACATCATCGTCATCGCCCTGTAAAAATTCTTCAGGAGACTGCTGTAGCAGTCCCATAACTTCTGCAAGCTCAATCAAAACATGCGCTAACTGAGCCGCTGTGTCCGGAGCACTGTCACGGTTACGGTTAATCTCACGGGCAACTTCAAACAACACGCTCATGGCTTCCGGCGCGTTTAAGTCGTCGTCCATTGCCTGCTGAAAGCTCTGCCAGTATTGACTACGCAATGCTTCGTTGGCGGCTTGCGGTTTTATGTCACGCAATGCGGTGTATAAGCGCTCCAGAGCGGAATGCGCTTGATCCAGGTTTTCCTGAGTATAGTTCAGCTGCGAGCGATAGTGGCTCGAAAGCAGAAAATAACGAACCGTTTCAGCATCGTATTGTTCCAGTACGCTGCGAATGGTAAAAAAGTTGCCCAGTGATTTTGACATTTTTTCATTGTCGACTTGCACCATACCACTGTGCATCCAGTATTTTACGTACTTAGAGTGGTTAGCACAGCAGCTTTGAGCAATTTCATTTTCATGGTGAGGGAAGGCCAGATCTGAACCTCCGCCATGAATATCAAAGGTGGTTCCCAAGTGCTTTTTGTTCATTGCTGAACACTCAATGTGCCAGCCGGGTCGTCCTTCGCCCCAGGGAGATGACCAACTGGGCTCTCCGGCTTTTGCGGCTTTCCATAACACAAAGTCGAGCGGGTCTTGTTTTGCTGAGTCGACATCAACTCTCGCTCCGGCCTGCAACTGCTCCAGGTCCTGACGACTGAGTTTGCCATAGTCATTAAAAGTGGATACATCAAACAGAACGTCACCGTTGCCGGCCTCATAGGCGTTGCCGTTTTCGATGAGGCTTTCAATCATCTGGATAATTTCATCCATATGGCTGGTAACGCGTGGCTCAATATCTGGGCGAACTAAATTCAGTGCGTCAAAATCCTTGTGCATCTCACCAATGAAGCGCTCGGTGACCTGATGAAAGTCTTCGCCTTTTTCAGCCGCACGTTTAATGATTTTATCGTCGAGATCAGTAATGTTGCGTACGTACTTAACATCGTAACCAAGCTTACGCAGATAGCGCACGACAATATCAAAAGCGACATAAGTTCTGGCATGGCCTATATGGCAGTAGTCGTAAGTGGTAACACCACACACATAAATACCCACGTGACCGGGTTTGATTGGCTCAAATGACTGCTTCTTGCGGGTCAGGGTATTAAAGACGGTTAATGCCATAATGTTATCTCTTACTTATCTATCGGTTAGCGATGAAAACAAAGGGCTTATGATACCACCGATGGCGAGGCTCTGGTACACTATCAGCTGGTTTAGTCAATGAAACAGGTACATTCAATGCAAGTCGTTTTACATACCAATCATGGTGATATCACTTTAGAAATGCACAACGAAACAGCGCCTAAGACTGTAGAAAACTTTTTACAGTATGCCCGCGACGGTTTTTATGACGGTACAATCTTTCACCGCATTATTAATAACTTCATGGTACAGGGCGGTGGTTTCGAACCTGGCATGAAGCAAAAAGAAACACGCGATAACATCGAAAACGAGGCTCCGACGGCAAAACCGAATGTGGTTGGTTCGGTGCCTATGGCGCGCACGCCTGATCCTCATTCAGCATCGTCTCAGTTTTTCATTAATGTGAACGACAATGCCTTTTTGAACTTTCAAAATGAAACACCTAATGGTTATGGCTATTGTGTCTTCGCTGAAGTTGTTGATGGTATGGAAGTAGTGAACGCCATAAAAGAAGTGAAAACCGGCTCAGCGGGCTTTCACCAGGACGTACCGGTTGAAGACGTGGTTATCGAGAAAGTCTCAGTTAACGATTAACCGATATGACCACTGGCTTTATCGCAGATTTACATTTAAGCCCGGGGCGGCCAGATATTCTGGCTGCCTTTGGTGACTTTTGTCAGCAACACCAGCACCTCGATGCGCTCTATATTCTTGGTGACTTATTCGATGCCTGGCTGGGTGACGACGATACCAGTGAATTTGCAGCAAAAGTGAAAAAACAACTGAAACAAATGACGGACAAGGGTGTGCGGCTTTACTTTATGGCCGGAAACCGTGACTTCATGGTGGGTGAACGCTTTGCCGGCGAGGTTGGCTTAACCATTCTCCCCGATGAAACGGTTATCGATTTGTACGGTGAACGAGTGTTGCTTATGCATGGCGATACACTCTGCACCTTAGATACCGGCTATTTGCGTTATCGCTCAGTTATTCAGAACCCTTTAGTTAAGAGTGTTATGCGCAACTTACCTTTGTCATGGCGTATGCGTATTGCGAACCGGTTACGGAAAAAATCCAGCAGCCAAAAGCCCGAACTAACTCCCGCACAGCTTTATAAAATGGATGCTCAGCACCCGGAAGTACTTCGTGTGATGGAGAAACACAGTGTTAATCAGTTAATTCATGGGCACACCCACCGCCCTGCGGTTCATTGTTTTACGCTTAGTGACGGCACTTGGGCAAAACGTATTGTATTGGGAGACTGGTATCAGCAAGCCAGTGTTTACCTTGTTTCTAAGTAACGTCTGCGCTTTTTTTCTTTTAACTGAGTAATATCAACCAGAACCAGTCCATCAATTGAATGGTTGAAATCCGGATCGACACCAAACTCCAGAAACTGAACTCCGCCTGGCTCGCACAGTTTCGAATACTGTTTATAAAGCGTTGGAATTGAACACCCCATATTGGCTAAGTAGCTTTTCAGCAGAACAAATTCGTTTGTGTAATTCGTACCGGTAAAGTCAGGAGCAGTGGAGTCAGTGTTTAAACGATAAGGAATGTTGGCTGTAGCCATGTCGGTCTGAGCCGGGAAGTAAGTGCTGTAAAACTTGACCAGAGCAGCCTGGGCCTCCGGAGGCAGCGCATTACTGATACTGACCGAACCAAACAGATAACGGTACCTAGAGTGTTTACGTAACAATGCACCGATACCGACCCAAAGATAGTCCAGGCTGCGTTTACCCCAGTATTGCGGTTGTACAAATGAACGACCCAATTCAAGGCTTTGGGGGAGGAGTTTTTTCATTGTTGTCGTAAATTCATAAAAGCCCTGGCTGTAGAGCCCGGAATGTCCACGGGTTTCAATAATTTTTCTACTGTCACCTAAACGGTACGAGCCGGCAATTTCAAGATCATCCGGATCCCACAGAATTAAATGCATGTACCAGGTATCGTACTCATCAAGATCGCGCTTGCGCCAGGAGCCTTCACCAACTGTGCGAAAAGCAACTTCCCGTAGACGCCCTATTTCTCGCAAAATAGGTGAACTGCCGTTAAACTCATACAAATAAATCTTTTTACCGCAAGGTGTCTGCCCTAATTGCTCACAGGCTTCTATTGCCGCTTTGAGAGGCTGGCGAGGTTCCGGACGGGCAATGGCTGTTTGAGTAGGAAATATTGCTTTTTTGGACGTTCCTAAACGGTATAGATGCTTTTTAAACAGTTTAACCTGTTGGTTAATGCTGAGCCCCTGTTGAATAAAAGCTTCAGCCGGTATTTTTTGGCCAATGTGACATTTCACTTGTTTTTGCTGTTGGCGGAACATTTCTTTAACCAACAGCATTGTGGCTAACGGCTTATAAACCATCGAGGCGGTATAGAACCATGCTGAGTTGTGAGCATCGAGCCTTATCGGCAATATATCGCTCTGAGTTGCTTTGGCTATTTTTAAAAAGCCGTTTTGCCAGTGTGTGTCACGCACACCATTAGGGCGTAATCGCGAAACCTCACCTGCGGGAAAAAGAATAACGCAGCCTTCGTTATGGAGGTGGCTGTGTATGTTTCGAATGTCTTTACGGTTAGGCTTTCCTGCAAAAACGTTTATCGGTAATAACAGCGAATTAAGAGGCTCGAGTGCAGAAAGCCATTCGTTGGCGACTATTTTCACATCGCTACGTACTTCACTGACTAACTTCAGCAAGGCCAATCCATCGAGAGAGCCAATGGGGTGGTTAGCAATAATGACTAAACGTCCATTAACAGGAATGTTGTCAATTGCCTGTGATGAATAAGCGTAAGTGAAATTAAAATAATCCAGAGCATGTTCAACAAAGTCGATGCCTTCCAGCGCAGGAGAACTTTTTCCAAACTCTTGAATGTCCTCTTCGTGTAACAGGTTTCTCAAAAACCAGGCAGTTGGCCTTTCCAGCCAGGGTTTACCTTTAATATTGGGAAGCTTGTCGCTAACAACTTTATCAACAGATAACATAAGTGCTCCGGCTGTGCAGTTATCGATATCAAAAGTTTAAGCAGCATTAATGACAGTTTAATGACGTTAAGACACTAAAAAGGGGCCTTGCGGCCCCTGAGTCTTTAACTAAGGTTTCTCTATAAGCTTAGTCGTTAAATTGCTTACCGAAAAACGACTCTTCCAGCCACTGTGGACGTTGATCAGCGTTCGCAATCTCTTTACCAATAGCAAAGTTAATGTTGGTAAAACGCGCTCCTGCTTCGTAGTTTATATCCAGGTTCAGTCCGTCGCTCGGCTTGTGATAATGCTCGGCGAAAAACTTACCCCAGACCTCACCACCGTCTTCACCTTCAGTACGAGAATTAAAGCCCGTCATCAGGAATACGGCCGGGATGCCTTTTTTAACCAGAGTGTAGTGATCTGAACGGGTAAAAATAGCCTGTTCCGGCATTGGATCCGGGCTTTGTTCAGTATCAAACTGCTTTGCAGCCTTGCTGACCGTTTCACCCAAAGTGGAATGTGAAGCGCCAAAAGCAATGATATCGGCAAAATCATAAAGCAGTACCGGCATATCCAGGTTAACGTTAGCGACAATACTGTTTAACGGAACAGTCGGGTTATTGGCGAAGTAGTCGGCACCCAATAATCCTTTTTCTTCTGCCGTAACAGATAAGAACATAATTGAGCGATCAAATTCCTGCCCTGACTCAACGAATAAACGAGCGGTTTCTAACATAACTGAAACGCCGCTGGCATTATCCATCGCACCATTGTTGATGTTGTCCTCGCGGCTCATATCTTTGATAACACCAATATGATCGGAGTGTGCTGTGTAGACAACGTACTCATCTTTCAGTGTGTCATGAGAGCCGGGTAATACGGCAGCAACGTTAGGGCTGGTAATTTCTTCGTGGCGAGACTCGCGTGCCAGAGTCACTGTACCTTCTAACTCAAACCCTTTTGGAGAAAAGTCGGGGTCCTCTTCGATTTGCTCAAAAATTTTACTCAGTTCAGTTGGTGCATTAGCAAATAACTGCGCTGCAGGTTCATCGTCAAGGTAGGCGGAGCCCATCAGTTGTTGCTCTTCACCTTTTGGGAGACCGTTTGGACCAAGCCAGGTCATACGAGGTGTTTTTGTGTAATAAACACTGGTTTCATACTTACGCGTTTTTTCTCTTACAGGCGTATGCAGGGTAATGATTCCAACAGCACCTTTATCACGAGCAATATCGGTTTTTATGTTAGCTAAGTGAGCGCCTTCTTCGCTTGGCAGAAAACCGGGGCGACCAGTCAGCATAACCACAATTTTACCGTCAACGTTAAGGCCGTCGTAGTCGTTTAAACCAAATTCAGGCGCTTCCATGCCATATCCAACGAAGACCAGAGGTGCTGAGATCTCATCTTTTTCGCTGTAATGGCTGGGGCCGGTAATAAACTGTTTCGGAAATTCAAATTCAACCACTTCACCATTGCTTTCAAAGCTCATGCTGGCGCTGTTTTCTTTTAGGGTACTTTTGCGAAACGGAATACGCTGGTAGAAGCTGCCATCATCTCCAGCAGGTTCCAGACCGAGTTTTTTAAACTCAGAAACAATGTAGTTCGACGCAATTTCGTGCCCTTCGCTGCCAGTTTGACGGCCTTTTAAGTCATCATCGGCAAGAAATTCTAAATGAGCACGTAGATTTGTTTCGTCGGCACTAACATCAATAGTTTGTGACTTTGTCTCCGGCGCACCGCACGCTGCAACAAGCAAGCTAAGCGCTGCGGGTAAGAGATTATGGGATGGCTTCATGTTGTATCCTTTGGTTTTATTTTTATCATAATAGCTGAGCTAGTGTACCGCAGCAGCTAAAAGACGACCAGAGTAGATAGTTGAAAGAGTGTTGCAAAACGTATCAAGGTTTTGTAATGTTATATTATTACATTAACAGCGCAGCTTTACTGGAGTAGTTTATGAAATTGAATGCGTTGACCTTGGCTCTGTTAGCAACCAGTACTGTTGCTCAAGCGCAGCAGGAAGAAGAACATGAGCACCTTAATGAGTACGAGGTGATCGTTATTAATGCAAGTCCGTTGGATAAAACGGCGCTTGAATCAGCGCAGCCGGTTAACATTATTTCGGGTGATGCGCTGAAACAGCTGCACGCGCACAGTTTGGGTGAAACACTGGCATTAGAGCCCGGCATTAATAACACGCATTTTGCCAATGTCGCAGGCAGCCCTATTATTCGTGGCCTGGGTGGCCCGCGGGTGAAAATCACTCAAAACGGACTGGATACCGGAGATGTGTCGCGGGGGAGTCCTGACCATGCCGTCACAACGGAAACCAGTACGGCTAAACAAATTGAGGTGTTAAGAGGACCAGCAACACTATTGTACGGTAGTGGTGCAATTGGTGGTGTGATTAACGTTGTTGATAACCGCATCCCTTCAGAACCTGTTTATGGCTTACAAGGCAATGCGAATGTTTCGCTGTCCAATAATAATGACAATAAAGAAGGTTCTTACGATTTACAAATAGGCAACGGGAAATGGGCACTTTATACCGATGCCTTTATTCGCCGTGCAGATGATTATGAAACACCTTCTTTTATGAATGATGAAGGCGAAGTCGTTGACCACGTTGAAAACACTTTTGTCGATGCCGAAGGCGGAACCGTTGGCGGCAGTTATCAATTTGATGACGGGTTCTTCGGCGTATCCTATCAGGGGCTCTATCAGGAATATGGCATTCCCGGCCACGCTCATGGTGAAGAAGAACATGAGGATGAGCATGGCGAAGAAGAAAACCACGTTGAGGAGTCTGGCCCGTACGCTCATCTGGAACAAGAACGTATTCAGTTAGCGGGCCAATGGCGCAATCCATTCAGTGGTTTTAATCGATTAGATTTTCGTGGCGCTTTGACGGATTATCAACATCAGGAAATTGAGGAAAACTTTGTATCCACTCAATTTGAAAACAAGCAAAAAGAAATACGACTGATTGGTCAGCATAAAGAAATCGCTGGCTGGGAAGGTGCTGTAGGTTGGCAGTGGGACATAAGCGATAAAGCGGCTTTTGGCGAAGAAGCTTTCACACCTAACACCTCTCGCCGCACTCAGGGGTTGTTCTGGGTGGTAGAACAGGAGTTTGGGGCGCACCATGTTGATCTAGGTGTTCGCCACGAGCGCACTTCGCTTTCAAGCGATGAGCAGAAGCTTGATACTTTTGATGCGACCTCTGCTTCTGCCGGTTATCTGTATCACTTCAGCGACCACACATCGGTTTCATTTAATTTAAGCCATGCAGAAAGAGCTCCGGCTGCAAATGAAGTGTTTGCCAATGGTAATCACTTTGCAACTCGTACCTATGAGCTGGGACTTGCTTATGAGTTGCATGAGGAAGAGGGGGGCGAGTATCACATTGAAGCAAGTGATACAGCGGTTAGCACCGAGACATCAAATAATATCGATGTTGGTTTCCATTACGAGAATGATAGCTTTCACGCCAACGCTAATGTGTTCTATAACCGTGTTGATGACTTTATTTATGATGATTTTACTGGCTTGAACAGTGAACAAATCCATGGTGATGAAGGTCATGATGAACATGAAGGCGAACATGAACATGAAGAAGCATTGCAAGTTGTTCAGTTCAGTCAGGTAGATGCAGAGCTTTACGGTTATGAGCTGGAGCTGGACTGGCAATTGAATGATCAATGGTCTGTGCACGGTTTTAGTGATTATACTCGTGCAAAACAGCGTGCCGGTGACAATTTGCCGAGGATCCCTGCACAGCGAGTCGGTACCGAGTTGCGCTACCAGGCTGTTAGTTGGGATGGCTCACTTGGTTACACTCGTTATTTAGAGCAGGACAAAACAGCACTGAATGAAACTACAACCGATGCCTATGGTTTACTCAACGCGCGCGTTAACCTGTACCCAGACTGGCTGGCAAATTATGGTGCGACCCTGTATTTAAAAGGGGAGAATTTGACCAACCAGTTAGGCTTTGTTCATAGCTCCTTCTTGAAAGAAGATGCACCGGTAACCGGCCGCCGTTTCCAGGCAGGCGTTTCTATTAGTTTTTAAGTGTTTTAGAAGACGCTGTCGCCTGAGTTCGGCGATAGCGTTTTCGCGTCAGTTCACCGCAGCTTCCCCATTTTTATTCCGAATTTTGTTAGTATGAATAACAATAGACTAACAACCGGATTGATAACCATGCCTTTTATACTTAATCGCCGGGCTCAGGCGATTGCTGTTGTCGTTTTTAGTATTTTCAGCCTGTCAGTTTCAGCTAAAGACTTAACTATTGAACGTATTTTTAGTGGTTCGCCTTTAGCTGGCGAAACGCCCCGAGCACTTAAGTTTGCGCCGGGAGGAAAATACCTTTCTTACTTAAAAGGCAGTGAGGAGAACCCTCAGCGTTACGATCTTTGGTTGTACGACATTGAAGCTGAAAAACATCAGCTGTTAGTTTCAGCTGACCAGCTGGCAACAGATGAAGTTGAATTGTCTGATGAAGAAAAAGCAAGGCGTGAACGTCAGCGTGTTAGTGGCAGCGGCATCATTGAGTACAGTTGGTCAGCTGAAGGCGATGCCTTGTTGTTCCCTTATAACGGCGATGTCTTTTATCACCAGCCGGGTAAATCGAAACCCCGACAAATGACAAAAACTGAGGCTTTTGAAACGGATGTAAAATTCTCTCCAGAGGGGAATTACATTTCTTATATTCGTGAACAGAACCTGTATTTTGTGGATATAGCCAGTGGTGAGGAGCAGGCTGTTACAACCGAAGGCGGCGGTACTATCAAGTTTGGTATGGCTGAGTTTGTTGCTCAGGAAGAAATGAAGCGAATGACAGGGTACTGGTGGTCGCCCGACGAGTCGGCCATTGCACTGACTAAAGTTGACGAAAGTCCGGTACCCTTGGCAACTCGAAGTGAGATTTACGCCGACAGAATTGAAACGATACAGCAACGTTACCCTTTTGCCGGAAGCGATAACGTCGATATTGATTTAGGTATTTATCGAATTAAAGACAGAAAAACCGATTGGTTAGAGTTGGATAGGCTGGGAGATGGCTATTTAGCCAGAGTGAAATGGGTTGGTGATAGTCAGCACTTAAGCTATCAGTGGCAAAGTCGTAATCAGCAAGAGCTGAATTTGCTCATTTATAATCGTCGGGAGAAAAATGAGAGAGAACTTCTGACAGAAACGTCGGATAGTTGGGTGAATCTTCATAACGACTTACACTTCTTAGAAGACAATAAGCACTTTATTTGGGCTTCAGAGCGCAGCGGTCACAAGCACCTTTATCTCTATCGCCTGGATGGCTCGCTAATTCGTCAGTTAAGTTCCGGCGATTGGCAGGTTGACGAATTGGAAGCCGTTGATGAAAGTACAGGAGCACTTTATTATACTGCCCGCAAAGAATCTCCGCTTGAATCTCATTTGTACCGCTCGCAGTTAAATTCGAGCTCAGCAGCAAATCCGACACGTATTACTGAGCGTGAAGGAATGCATGATATTGAATTTTCCTCAGACGCTCGCTCTTACCTGGATACGTATTCATCGCCTCAGCAGCCTAAGCAGGTGAGTTTACACGGTCCAACCGGGAATCATCTGGCATGGCTGTCCGAGAATAAGATTACAGAAGACCATCCACT
>NZ_DFTS01000043.1:8837-11642 GCF_002383015.1 Idiomarina sp. UBA4206 | reverse complement strand
GACCATCCACTGTCTCCTTACTTGAGAAATTGGCGTTACCCTGAGTTTGGTGAACTGGAAGCCTCGGATGGACAAACGCTCTATTACAAAATGACGAAACCCAGCGACTTTGATGCAGAGAAAAAATATCCCGTGCTTGTGTACGTTTATGGAGGTCCGGGCGCACAGAGAGTAACTAAGAGTTGGGGCAGTGAGTTTGTCCAATATATGGCCCAACAGGGGTTTATTGTATTTACTCTGGACAATAGGGGTTCAGCAAACCGTGGAAAGAGTTTTGAAGCGCCTATTTATAAAAACATGGGTGGTCCGGAGATTGAAGACCAGGTTACCGGAGTGGAGTATTTGACCAACTTACCTTTTGTGGATGCAGAGCGTATTGGTATTTACGGTCATAGTTACGGGGGCTATATGTCGTTGCTTGCTATGTTTAAAGCTCCTGAGCATTTCAAAGCCGGGGTTGCTGGCGCGCCAGTAACCGACTGGCGGTTGTATGACACGCATTACACCGAACGTTTTATGGGCATGCCGGATGAAGGTAACGCTTATGAGAACTCATCGGTTTTTCCTTACAGTAAGGACCTAAAAGGTGACTTGTTGATTTATCATGGCATGGCAGATGACAATGTTCTGTTTACTCACAGCACAAAACTGTATAAGCAGTTGCAGGACAACGCTCAGTCGTTTGAAATGATGAACTACCCGGGTAAAAAGCACTCTATTAACGGGCGTAATACAAAAATCCATTTATATTCAATGATTGCCCAATTTTTTCAACAAACCATTGGCGAACAATAGGTTATAATATGTACATACCTTCCACTAACAAGGAGTGACTATGCGCTTTTTATCCCGCCGACTGGTTATGCCAAATGATTTGAACTTTGCTGGTTCGTTGTTTGGGGGCCGTATTTTAGAATGGATTGATGAGGAAGCTTATATTTTTGCCAGCTGCCAGTTAGAGGCGAAAAGCTTAGTAACGAAACATATTGGCGCTATAACTTTTGAAACCTCTGCGTTTCAGGGCGATGTTGTTGAATTCGGTCTGCAGGTTAAATCGGTAGGGCGTACGTCTTTAGCTATTACCTGTCTGGTTCGAAATAAACACACGAAGCAAAACATTTGTACTGCTGACGATATTGTTTTCGTTCACATTGATCCGGAAACACGTCAACCAACGCCGCATGGAAAAACCAAAGATCAGTTAGATGATATGCCAGAGCCGCTTTAAGCGGCCCTGGTATTTTCGTTAGATTGGCGAGCCTGGAGGTAGTGCTTCGGGTTCGTATTGTTCAGGCCATTCAGCGTCAGTTAAGAACTTCTCTAAATCACCTGCCAACTGTCGCATTAACAACGAAACGGATTCAGCCAACTGCTTTTGCTGTTCAGCAAGTTGAGCGCGCATCGCTAAACGAGTTTCTGCCGCTAAACCGGAGCTTTTTATTGCTCGCACCTCAGCATTTATTGCTGTCGTTAACAGACGTTGCTGTAGCGGCTGGTTTTGAGCATTTTTCCAGTCGTTGAAAACGGTATTAAAAACTTCTGACATAAGCTGTGCAGGTGACGGAACCCGATCGTTTTCCGCGTGTTGCTGAGCCAGCCTGTTCAGACGTTGACTGTTAAGCATTAGTTGTAGGCTATGATCAGCGGCACTTGCTGCCATACTTACGGTATCTGGTATAAGCCCGGTTTTACCATCAAAGTACTCACGCGAAGAACTCTCGCCATAGGCTGCCGGAACTAGCCATTGCTTAACATGTGAAGGCACGCGCAGGTTGTCTGCCTGAATCGTTCTGAGCAGTTGCTTCAATGCACTTTGTTGTCTGGATGCACTAACTGGCTGGTAGTCATCTGCAGCATCATCTGCCATATAGTAACGGTAGTTAACACCGCCCAGCCATTTTACCGCTGCCTCTACCTGGTAACGGTCAAACAGGTAGATAGGCACAAAAGTGGCTTGTAGCTGACTTAAAGGCTGGTCCGGACGCAGCATATCCTTACTGAAGTTATCCAGCACTTGCGCGCGAACGGACAACAGACGCTCTAGCTCTGTTACCGGGTCGCTGCCGTTGTCCCATAAATGAGCAAGCGGATGTGCGCCTCCCGCCGGGCGCGCGTCTTGATCAGAAATGAAGCTAAGGTTAAGCGCTTTATTCTTTTCCAGAATACGTGTTAGCTGCTCCGTTGATGAAGGCATGCCGCCAAAGTCACTGTAACCGTAGGCCAGCACTTGTTTGTCCCAAATACCTAAACCCTCAGTATAAGCGTCATTCAAACTTAACGTACCATCGGTAGTTAGGTTAACTAATGGGTGCGGGTAGTCCATAACCGATGCTCTGTTTGATGTACTTGCAGCAAAGTTATGAGCGATTCCCAGAGTGTGACCGATTTCATGCGCACTTAGTTGACGAATACGCGCTAAAGCCATTTTTTGCACAGCTTCTTTCAATTCACCGGCGTCGTTAATAAAAGGGGTCAGCAAGCCTTCAGCAATTTTCATGTCCTGACGAACACGCAGAGAACCTAAGGTGACATGACCTTTAATGATCTCGCCGGTGCGTGGGTCAATCACCGACGAACCATAAGACCAGCCGCGGGTCGCTCTGTGAACCCACTGAATAACGTTATAGCGAACGTCCATTGGGTCGGCGTCGTCGGGCAATACTTTTACCTGAAAGGCGTTGTCATAACCGAGTTCTTCAAAGCCTTCAGCCCACCAGCGAGCTCCTTCAAGTAAAGCTGTTTTTACCGGCTCAGGGGCTCCCGGATCCAAGTAATAAATAATTGGCTCGCGTGCCTGGCTTTGTG
>NZ_DFTS01000043.1:740-8759 GCF_002383015.1 Idiomarina sp. UBA4206 | reverse complement strand
GGTCTTCTTTATTGAGTCGGTGACGAGGAATGTACTGCACGGTCATCGACTCACCAAGAGGGGCTGCATAATCTTTAAAACTGTGCGCCCAAAAACCACTGTTTGGGTGAAAGTTTCTGGGTTGATAAGCAGTATCGGGCAGTTTAATAAAGGAATGATGAAGGTGAAGTGAAATGGCGTCGGCGTTAGCTGCTACCTGATTGACCCATTGTCCTTTACCGTCGCCGACAAAAGTCACTTTGGCTTCGAGTTCGGTATTCTCGACAAAGGCTTTACTGCGTTCAGGGTAAACAACTGAGCGACTCGCATCGGCTTTAAATTGCCCTTGTTCTGTTTGCTGTAAGCGCTTACTAACACCATGCACATCAGTCAGCAAATAGGGCGTGTAATCAATTAAAACATTTTCGTTATTACTGGCGACAATATCGAAGCCATGAAGTACTGAACCGGCAAAAGCCTGCTGGACACTATTGCGTTCTGCCGGGTTACGAGTTTGCGCCCGGAACTGAGTATTGTGCTGAAGCAGTAAAGCAGTATTGCCCTCAATATGAAAAGACGCCAGTCGGGTTTCACCGAGCTGGCCTCTGTCTAAACCAATATCATTAGAGCCCAGCCCCCAGGGAAGGCTGGTTTGAAGAATAAATTGTTTATCGCTTTTGGGGACTTCCAGATAAAACTTACCTTTGGCCTCATCGTGATAGAAAGTAAAAAATCCCTGTTGCTCGTCAAACGACGACGTGAATTTTTCAATGGTTGTTTTCTCAGTGTCAGCCAGAACGCTGGCTGACACGAGCAGCGTTAGCAGTAACAAGGTTTTGGAAAGAAAGCTTTGCATTGTTATTATCCTAGTTGTTCAGCAATTTCTTCTAATATTTGCGTCGTCCATTGTTCGATACGATCATCTGATAGCTCATATTGTGAGTCTTCATCTAGTGATAAACCGACGAACTGGGTGTTATCTGCGGTTAATGCTTTGGAAGCAGCAAATTCGTAGCCCTGATTAGGCCAAAAACCAATTCGTTTACAGCCGTGATCAGCAATAGCATCGTGTAGCATGCCCAGAGCATCCTGAAACCAGTCGGTATAACCTTCCTGATCACCCATACCGTATAGCGCAACAACTTTGCCGCGCAGGTCAACATCGTTAATGTCGTCCCAGTGGCTTTCCCAGTCTTCCTGAAGCTCGCCGAAGTCCCAGGTGGAAATACCAAAAATCAGGATATCAAATTGTTCAGCTTCTTTTAGCGGTGTGTCTTTAATATCAAACAGCTGAACAATGTCTTCGCCTATGGCTTGTTGAATTTTTTCCGCGGCAATTTCGGTATAGCAGGTGGTAGAACCATAAAACAAGCCAATTTCCAGGGACATAATAAACACCTCTGTCATGCGTTGAGTCTTTGATGCGGATGCATTGTAACAAAAAGACCGTTAGAATGAGCGCCTTTGTTTCCGGGGAAAGCTTCAAATGAGGGGCAGTATGAACTTTGATCAATTAGTGGAGCGACTTGAATCGGTCTTTGATGAGGCGGTTGTTTCGGGTACTGATGATGAACTTTTCGCTTGCGGTTATTTACGTGGTCACTTTGATTTAGTGGTTGCCCAGTTAGAGATGTCCGGCGAGACAGAGCCGGATAAGGTCATGCCTGCATTGCGTGAAGCAGTTTACAAAACCCGCCATGAGTTATCCCCGGCGGATCAGGCTCATATCAACAGTGTACTGGATAAACTAGCTCTGAAAGCGACGAGCGGAGATGCGGCGTAAAGCACTTTCGGTAAGCGGCATTAGCTCTTCGGTCAATTGACAGGCAAGCATCTCGCCCAGCACAGGGGCAGAGGTAAATCCTCGAGAGCCAAGCCCCGTCAATATGTATAAGTTATCGCTGAGAGCCCCTGCAACAGGCTGATGATCGGGGCTTGTTGCTCTGACTGAGACTCTTGCCGTTTTAACGTCTAATGATTCTGCCCAAGGCTGCTGAGCATTCTCCGTCAATTGTCTTATATTCTCTTCGTTATCTTCGGCTTTGGTCGCCAGGCTGTCATTATTGCGGCTAAAGGTTGCGCCAACGCAGTGGTGCTCTTTATCAGCAGGCACTAAATAGCCCTTAAAGCATAATACAGCCTTTAATGATGAAAGCTTGCTGGTGGTTTGAACTAGGCTGACTTGTCCTCGGACAGGCTGAATAGGTAATGCCTCAATGTCTTGTGGCAGCAGCGAATTAACGTGGTGCCCGGTGGCAATCACAACTCGCTCCGCTGACAGCGACTCTCCGTTATCGAGCAAAACGTTCCAGTCTTTATTATCTGTTTGTTTTAGTGATACGGCTTTGGCTTTGACTAACTCGACGCCCGCCGCTTTAAAAAGGCTTTTAACCACGGCCTCAGGCCTTAACCAGCCGGCCTTAGGGTAAAGTAGGGCGGGTACGCCCAAGGGCACTCCGGCTTTTTCTCCTGCTTCGGCCGGCTGCAGGTAGTTCACTGACTCTTTTGCGTAGAGATTATCGGCTATACGCTGGTAACGCGTTTTCCTTTGCTCATTAAAAGCAGGCTGCATGACGCCAGTTGGAAACCAGTTTTCGCTACAAAAAGTCTGATAAAAACTTGTCGCTGTAGAAAAAGCCTGCCAGTAAAACCGGCTGAGCGGCGTGTGTTCAGCATGTAAAAGCGGATAAACAGCACCTTGAGGGTTTCCGGAAGCGCCATCAGCTATGTCAGGACTAATCACTTTAACGTCAACTCCCCGACGAGTCAGAGCAAGAGCTGTGCAGGCAGCACTTATTCCGCCCCCGATAATAGTGACGTTACGCCTGTCGCTGCGTTTGAGTTTATTTGACTCGGAGTACTGACCACAAAGCATTTCTCTTTTACGGCCAAAGCCAGGAACTTTTGATACTAAAAAGCCGGCCTGCTGCAACGCTCGTCTGACACTGCCTGCGGCAGTAAAAGTAGCAAAGGTGGTTTTACTGTAAGATGCCTGGCTCATGGCTTCGTAGAGGCTGTGCTGCCACATTTCCGGGTTTTTAGCTGGTGCAAACCCATCCAGGAACCAAGCGTCAACTTTTTGTTGCGCCTGAGGGAGCCACTGGGGCAATAACTCATTAATATCGCCAATCCATAGATCCAGAATGACCCGGCCTTGTGATAGGATAAGGCGATGACAACCAGGATCGGGTGCCGGGTAGTGTTTGAGAAATTCACTACTCACCTCTGCTACAGGCTTCAGTAACTGGTAAGCTTGATTAAGCTGGCTACGCGACAAAGGATACTTTTCAAAGCTGACAAAATGCAGCCGGGTGTCACTGGGAGCGTGCTCCAGAAAACGTTGCCAGGTGAGCAAAAAGTTAAGTCCGGTACCGAAGCCCGTTTCCGCAATGGTAAAGCAGCCATGGGCAGAGAGTGTCTGCCAACGGTCGGGCAATCCGTTTTGAGCAAGGAATACGTATTGACTCTCGTCAACGCCGTTATCGACAGAAAAGTAAATATCATCGAAAGTGGTGGAAACTGGTACACCTTGCTCGTTAAACTGGACCGATGAATTAGAATTCAAGTGGCTATCCCATGATTTATCAGTTAATGGTCGCTATAATAACAACTTTACGAACAACAGTGGACAAAGCAGACCACATTCATACACGACGTTGGTTAATATATCGACGTAGAAATGTCAGACAGGACTAAAGAATGAGAAGAGCTGTTATCACCGGACTTGGTATTGTATCAAGCATCGGTAACAATCAAGAAGAAGTGCTGGAATCATTGCGTATCGGGAAATCCGGTATTACGCGCTCAGAATCTTTTGCAGAAATGGGCTTGCGCTGTCAGGTATGGGGTGAGGTCAAGTTAGACCCTAAAGACCATATTGATCGCAAAGCGTTGCGTTTCATGGGAGATTCAGCTGCTTATGCCTACATTGCAATGGCTCAGGCCATCGAAGATGCAGGCTTGACAGAAGAGCAGGTATCGCATCCTCGTACCGGACTGGTTGTCGGTTCTGGTGGCGCATCAGGTGAACATCAGGTAGCAGCGGCCGATCTTTTACGCGAACGCGGTGTGAAAAAAGTGGGGCCTTACATGGTTCCTCGTTGCATGGCGTCAACCACCTCTGCATGCCTGGCTACACCTTTTAAGATTAAAGGTGTTAACTATTCAATAAGTTCTGCTTGTGCAACCTCTGCTCATTGTATTGGTCATGCGCTGGAACTTATCCAGTTTGGAAAGCAAGATCGTGTTTTCGCCGGTGGCGGTGAAGAACTGCACTGGACGCTGGGCATGGAGTTTGATGCGATGGGGGCGTTAAGTACTAAGTACAACGACACGCCTGAAAAAGCCTCGCGCACATACGACCAGGGACGCGATGGCTTTGTGCCTGCTGGCGGTGGCGGTATTCTGGTTATTGAAGAGCTGGAAGCGGCAAAAGCGCGCGGTGCAAAAATTTATGGCGAGATCGTTGGTTACGGAGCTACCTCAGACGGCTTCGACATGGTTGCTCCATCGGGCGAAGGTGCGGTTCGCTGCATGAAGATGGCAATGGAAACTGTGGATACTCCGGTTGATTACCTGAACACTCACGGTACCAGTACTCCAGTCGGCGATGTCAAAGAGCTGGAAGCCATTCGCGAAGTATTCCCGGAGAAAACGCCTATGATCAGCGCTACTAAAGCAATGACGGGCCATGCTCTTGGGGCTGCAGGTGTTCACGAAGCAATTTACTCATTGCTGATGATGAAACATGGCTTTGTCACGCCTTCCATCAATATTGAAGAGCTGGATGAGAAAGCCGATGGTATGAACATTATTCAGAAACCAACTGAAGCTCCATTGCGCACAGTCATGTCCAATAGCTTTGGTTTTGGTGGTACGAACGCATCGCTAGTGATGCGCCAATACTCTGAATAAGCGATTTAGCCGGTTATTGCGGTGAAAATCGTCGCTGACCAGAATATTCCCGCACTGTCTGACATATTGTCGGGTGCGGGAACACTTTCTTACTTCTCCGAAAGAAATCCGTCACAAGAGATGCTCGCAGACGCAGATGCGCTATTAGTCCGTTCCGTCACAGCGGTTGATAAAGAGCTTCTGGAGCAGGCCCCTTACTTAAAGTTTGTTGCATCTGCCACTATCGGTACCGAGCACGTGAACCTTCCGCTGTTACAAGAGCGAGGGATTGCCTTTGCGCATGCTCCTGGCGCTAATGCACAGTCAGTTGGTGAATATGTTCTTTGTGTGGTTCTCGACTGGTTGAGTAATAAGTCCGTGTATTCAGTCGATGAAATAGACGTTGCTATCGTTGGCGCCGGTCATACAGGAAGAGCGGCGGGGAAAAGACTTCAGGCTTTGGGGTTTAATGTTCATTATTATGATCCGCCGCTTTGTAAAAAGGGTGTTAAGTTTGTACATGACCACTGGCAGAGAGTGCTAACCGCAGATATTATCTCCTGTCATGTTCCCTTAACCAATGATGGCGACTTTCCCACTCGGCATCTATTTGAGAGTACGGCACTGCAGTCGCTGCATTCAGAGCAGTTACTTGTGAATGCCAGTCGGGGTGCGGTAATAGACAATAAAGCCTTATTGGATCGTGTCGTTCAGGGAGAGCGTCCTTCAATTGCATTGGATGTTTGGGAAAATGAACCCGATGTATTGGCGGATTTAGTCCCTTATATTGATATAGCGACTCCCCATATTGCCGGGCATAGCCTGGAAGGAAAAGTGGGAGGAGCGGTTATGATAGCAAACGCTTTGTTAGCGCATTTTGAAATGCCGGCTAATAAAGAGTTAGCAGATGTGTTACCTAAGATTGACTGGCCGGAACTTGATGCGGCGATGTTAACGTCTCCAGAGAGCTTTAACTCCTGGGTAAAAGAGCATTTTAACATCCACGAAGATGATAAAAATTTCCGCCTTCATGGACTAACGCGAGATGGGTTTGACAGTTTGCGACGTAATTATCGCAAAGAAAGCCCGCGCAGAGAGTTCATTAATCAGGTGGTTACATGCCATAATAGCGAGCAATACATACAGTTTTTACAGTTGGGCTTTCGTGCCCGGCAAATTGCTTAAGTAAGGAGTCAGCATGTCACATGGGTTTCGCGTTGCGGTATTAGGTGCAACAGGTTTAGTGGGCCAGCAAATGATAGAAATTCTGGCTGAACGAAAATTCCCGGTGGCAGAGCTTTTTCCTTTAGCTAGCGCTCGTTCGGCTGGCGCTACCGTTGACTTTAACGGTGAAGAAATCGAAGTGTTAGACGCTACCGAGTTTGACTGGTCTAGCGCCGATATCGCATTTTTCTCTGCGGGAGGCTCTATTTCCCGTGAGTTTGCACCGAAAGCCGCTGAGGCAGGTTGTGTTGTTATCGATAATACTTCCGAGTTTCGCTACGAACCAGATATTCCTTTAGTGGTACCGGAAGTTAACGCCTGGGCGTTAGCCGACTTCAGGAATCGTAATATTATTGCAAATCCGAACTGCTCGACCATTCAGATGCTGGTGGCGCTGAAACCGCTGCATGATCTGGCGAAGATCAAACGTGTTGTTGTCGCGACCTATCAGTCGGTCTCTGGCGGCGGCAAGGAAAGCATGGACGAACTGTTCGAGCAGACCCGTGGTATCTATGTGAACGATCCGATCAAGAAGGAACGGTTCACCAAACAGATCGCTTTCAATGTGATTCCGCATATTGATGTGTTCATGGATGACGGGTCGACCAAGGAAGAATGGAAGATGGTCGCCGAGACCAAAAAGATCGTCGACCCGTCGATCAAAGTCACCGCGACCTGCGTGCGCGTGCCGGTCTTCGTGGGCCATGCGGAATCGATCAACATCGAATTCGAAGACCACCTCGACGAAGCCGAAGCCCGCGACATCCTGCGCGAAGCGCCGGGTCTCATGGTGATCGACAAGCGCGAAGACGGCGGCTACGTCACGCCCGTTGAATGTGTGGGTGACTTCGCCACCTTCATCAGCCGCATCCGTCAGGACAGCACCATCGACAACGGCATCAACCTGTGGTGCGTCAGCGACAACCTGCGCAAGGGTGCCGCCCTGAACGCCGTTCAGATCGCCGAACTGCTGGGCCGCGAAGTGCTGAAAAAGGGCTGAGGTTCAGTCGCAGTTCTGGAATAAGAAAGGGGGCCAAACGGCCCCCTTTTTCGTCTCTGTCTCATGCGCCTGCGATGGGCTTAAACCGGCTCGAAGGTCTGCGCCTTGGCGTCGTAATATTCCAAGCTTCCCTCGCCGATGTCGGTCCACAGGCCGTGCAAGCTCAGCGTGCCATCTTCGACCTTTTCCTTGATCCAAGGGAAGGTCATCAGGTTCTCAAGCGAGGTCATCACCGCCTGACGCTCCAGCAAAAGCTGCTGCTCTGCCGGGTCTTCGACCTTTTCTACGGTCTCGTATTTCGGGCGCAGCAGGTCCATCCAGCGGCCCACGAAACTGTCTTGGTTCTCAAGTTCGGGCGCGTTGCCTTTGCACATCTGGATACACCCCGCGACGCCGCCGCAGCTGGAATGGCCCAGCACAATCAGATGCGCGACCTTCAGCGCGTTCACGGCATATTCCACCGCCGCTGAGGTACCGTGCTGTTTGCCATCCGGCTCATAGGGCGGGACAAGGTTGGCGATATTGCGGTGGATGAAGAACTCACCCTGATCGGCCCCGAAGATCGAGGTCACATGCACGCGGCTGTCGCAGCAGGAGATCACCATCGCGCGCGGGCGCTGCCCCTCAGCGGCCAATCGGCGGTACCATGTCTGGTTTTCGGCATAGCCGGTCGCCTTCCACCCTTGATAGCGTTGCAACAGATACGACGGCAGAGCCTTGGCCTTGTCCATGTGTAAACGTCCCTTAATGCGTGATGTGGTTTTAGCGCAGATAGCGCAAATGCCATACGAATTCGAGAGAAAAGGCACAGCCATCGCAACCCTTTGCACACCTTCCCGCGCCATATTGCCTCAAGGCCGTGGGGGCTGATTGAAGGATGACACCAATGCAACTTATGCAAATACGCCCGACTGAGCAGGTCT
>NZ_DFTS01000043.1:0-406 GCF_002383015.1 Idiomarina sp. UBA4206 | reverse complement strand
CTGATCGCCATTGCAGAGCAGGTCGGCATGGCGCTGGTCGCACGGGTGGCGGCGGATGTGGTGATCTGTATCGACGCGGGGGATGACACCGCGACCGCAGCCACCCTGTCGCGGTTGATCCGCAGCGGGGAACGGTCGCTCACCGCGATATGGGACTTGCCCGACATCACGATCTGACCGCTTGCGGGTGGCGATGGAAAAGGTAGGCTGCGCGCAAATCCAGATTTGCAAAGGTTTGTCATGTCCGCCGAATTCGCCGCCCCCTCCGCCGCCGCCCTGCCGCTTCATGTCTTGAGCGAGGCCGCGCTTGAAGGCTGGCTTGCCGATCAGCCCGGCCCGGTGCAGGCATGGGTCAAAGCCAGCGGGTTTGCGGGCGCTCTTGGTCAGGCGCTTGTGGTGCCGGGGG
>NZ_DFTS01000019.1:73631-73843 GCF_002383015.1 Idiomarina sp. UBA4206 | reverse complement strand
CTGGGTTGCCGGTAGTATCGGTCAGGCACTATCCCTGTTGGCCATGTTGTTTGCAGTAGCGACCTTAGATGGCGATATGCTGGGCTGGTCGGTCGTTATCCTGCTGGCGCTGTTCAGTTTGTCACGAGGTATTTGTTCGGTGGCCAACAAAGATGTGACGGGAAAAACGGTGTCTAAAACCCGCAGAGGGCGCATGTCGGGTGTCGCGGCTT
>NZ_DFTS01000019.1:73113-73426 GCF_002383015.1 Idiomarina sp. UBA4206 | reverse complement strand
CCCGGACTGCTGACCTTACTCACTGCACTCGTTATCATTTTTGCTCCGGAGATGGATGGTCAGCGGCCTCTGTTTGTTGCTCTTCTAGGGGCGGGAGTCGCGTTATGGGTGGTTGCTGCACTGCTTTATGCAGGGATCCCTGAAGTTGCGGGGGCAACAGAAGGCGGCGGCAATGCGTTGACCGAAGCAGTAAAATCCATGTCGCTGCTTTGGCAGAATCGTCAGTTTGGTCACTTTGTAGTATCACGTGCGTTATTGGTAGCGGCTGCTTTCGCCATTCCTTACATTGTGGTTTTCATACAGCGAGAAGGAG
>NZ_DFTS01000019.1:72439-73032 GCF_002383015.1 Idiomarina sp. UBA4206 | reverse complement strand
TGGGCTTGCTGGTTTACTGGCAGGGCGTTTTTGGGGGCGTTGGTCTGACTCAGCCAGTCATCATGTTATGGCTGCCGCTTCCGTTATGTCGACCCTGGTTATGGGGATAGCTTTAGCCCTTTATTATTGGGCTCCTGATGCGTTAGGTATGCAATGGGTGGCAGCTGCTTTGCTGTTCAGTTCAGCGGTGGCTCACCATGGTGCCAGGGTTGGGCGAAAAACTTACTTGGTGGATATGGCAACTCAGGATAATAGAGCGCAATTGACCGCCGTATCTAACACAGTAATGGGTGTTGTGCTTTTAGCGGGTTTATTGTTGGGCTGGGTTGATGCTGCTTACGGCGTAGCTGCGGTACTGTGGGTGCTGGCTGCTATAGGCGTTATTGCAACCTTTAGTGCATTGCGATTGCCAGACGTATCAGGTTGATACGCCTGGCTAACCGAATCCGTTATTTTCCGCGAATTACCGCGTAGAGGCCAACAATCACAGCGGCAACCCCACCAATTAAATACCAAATGGTGTTGTCAGTTGGCTCATTTGTCGCCATTTCAGACATTTCAGAAGCCAGAGACTGAGAAGCTTCATAAGAAAA
>NZ_DFTS01000019.1:67714-72380 GCF_002383015.1 Idiomarina sp. UBA4206 | reverse complement strand
AAAAAATACAGTAAAATAGCACCAACAACTAATAGAACAATACCTACGATACGAGTCATAAAGTCTTCCTTTTGTTGTGTTAACAACTTATCAATATAAAGCAGTGAACAAGATCTTCAAGTTTCCTTACGAAATTTTGATCTATGTCATCTGATATATTCCCAAACCAGAAAAATGTCGGTAATTGTTAAAGGGCTAATCGCGTTTAAAACGAAAATAACAAAAGTAAGGCGGAACTATGAGCAGAGCATCTTTCAAGCTGGGTTATTTAGCCCTTTCACTGTCTGCCGCGTTAGCAATTCCGAATACCGGTTTTGCACAGCAGGCAGACGTTAATGCAGAATCAGACGAATCGATGGAGCGCATTGTTACTCTGGGTTCTCGAGTGAACGGCCGAACAGCAACTGAGTCGGCATCGCCTATCGATATTATTTCCGCTGAGCAACTGGTGAATACCGGTGCAACGGAATTAGGTAAAGCTCTGCAAATGAGTGCACCGTCTTTTAACTTCTCCAGTACCACTATTTCTGATGGCTCCGATATTATTCGTCCGGCTACTTTGCGGGGACTTAACCCTGACCAGGTATTGGTGCTGGTTAACGGTAAGCGTCGCCACCAACAAGCTCTTGTGAACGTACAGGAAACGATTGGTAAAGGCTCTGCTGGTTACGATATTAACGCGATTCCTATTACAGCGGTTGCGCGTGTTGAAATTCTTCGTGATGGAGCCGCCGCTCAGTACGGTTCTGATGCGATAGCTGGTGTCATTAACATTACGCTGAAAAGTTCTGACGGCGGAAGTATTTCAGCGGAAGTTGGACAAACTTATGAAGGCGATGGCGAAGTTAATACCGTTGGTATTAACTTTGGTAAAGAGTTTGATAAAGGCTTTTTCAACGGAACGTTAGAATATCGTGACCGTGGTATGACAAATCGTGCGGCACCAGCTGAAGCCTCATTGATTGGTGACTGGTCGTCACCCAGTGGCGACCCTGTGGTTCGCCTGCATATTGGTGACGCAGACTCTGAAAACTTATATGCGTGGTTTAACTCCGGTTATAACCTGGGCAACACCACAGAACTCTATGCATTTGGTGGTGTTTCAACCCGTGATGGTGGGTCTTCGGGCTTTTTCCGTGGCAGAGGACACCCCAGAACAATCGAAGCCATATACCCGGACGGCTTTTTACCAAAACTAGAAACCGAGGCGGATGACCAGTCTCTGGCGGTTGGTATTCGAGGTGACCTGCCGAATGCCTGGTTATGGGACGCCAGCGTTGTCTACGGTAAAAATGAATTCGGCTTTAATTCATCGAACTCAGCTAACGTCAGTTGGTACTATGAACCTCACCCAGATGGCGGCATTTACGGTGAAACGCCCACGTCAGCCTTCGACGGTGAGTTAGTGTTTGAGCAAACTACGTTCAACTTGGACTTTAACGGAACCGTTGATATAGACAATGAACTGCTTTATTTAGCGGTTGGTTTGGAAATGCGCCAGGATGGTTATGAAATCAATCCGGGTGACCCTGTGTCCTGGGCTTATGGCCGGACAAATGATCCCAGTGTGGAAATCTTAACCCCATCGGGAGCCGGTGCTGAAGCTGGTATCCAGGGCTTTCCGGGCTTTAGTCCAAGCCAGGCCGTGGATGCAACTCGTGACAGTTATGGTGCTTATGTCGATGCAGAGTATTATGTGACTCCAGACTTTTTGTTAGCCGGTGCGTTGCGTTACGAAGACTACGACATAGCGGGTGACAACATCTCAGGTAAGCTTTCTGCTCGTTATGACATCGATAGCGACTTCTCTGTTCGAGGAACGGTAGCGACAGGCTTCCGTGCGCCGGGTGTGCAGCAAATTTATTACAGTCAGGTTTTAACGAACATTGTTAACGGAACATTGGTTGAAACCGGAACCATTGCCAACGATGACGAGGTTGCGCGGCAGTTTGGTATTAACGCACTTGAAGAAGAAACATCAGAAAGTGTCAGTTTGGGTCTTATTAAGCGCTTTAATAACGGCTTTGACCTGACCATGGACTTTTACCAAATTAATATTGATGACCGCATTGTGTTGTCTGAGTCGTTAACAGCCTCTGTTGGCGCTGAATTTGGTGAAATTCTGGAAGAGAACAACCTGGGTGCGGCGCAGTTTTTTACCAACTCTGTTGACACTAAAACAACAGGCTTAGATATTATCGCGTCTTATCCTGCTGAGTTGTTTGACGGTAACCTGAACTTGACCGCGGCCATGAGTTTTATGAACACCGATGTTGAGCAGGTGAATTCGGTTTCGTCGTTAATTCCCGGCGAACAAATCTTTAACGATACCCAAGTGTTGCGCCTTGAAGAAGGACAGCCCAGTGAAAAAGCAACATTAAGTGGTGACTGGACTCGAGATGCATGGAACGTCAATTTAGCCTTAAATTACTTCGGTGCTGTTGAAGGCCAGGCTTTCACAGGTGTTCGTCATGAGTGGGGTGGCAAGTGGTTAACCGACCTTTCTGTTGGTTACGACTTTACCAGTAACCTGAACGTACGAGTTGGTGCCAATAACTTATTTGATACTTACCCGGATGAGTGGGGCAGTGCAGGCTCGCCATTCTCTGATGCCGGCTTTAAATACGGTTGGGAAACCTTCCCGTTTGGTATCAATGGTGGTTATTACTATGCACGTCTGAACTACACGTTCTAGATGTTGCATGATCTACCAATAGAAACGAAAACGCCCCTTTCAAAGGGGCGTTTTTTATTTGGCCAGGCTGACAGTTTAGTTTCCTAAGTAAGAGGTCAGCATCCACGCTGTTTTTTCTTGCTCTTTAATGTAGTCACTCATTAGTGCATTAGTACCTTCATCACCAGCTTCGTCAGAAATTTCAAGAATTTCACGTTGCAGGCGAATTGTAGTCTGATAGCTGTCCAGAATATTAGCTACACAGGCGCGGCCTTCGTGAACGTCTTTTACTTCTTCTATTTCACTGTTCTTGATATAGGTCGAGTAAGCATGCTGAGGGCGTTGACCCAGAGTCAGAATACGTTCTGCAATTTCATCAATTTTCAGCAGTAAGTCATCGTAGGTTTCTTCCAACTTAGCGTGCAATTCGAAGAAACGTTCGCCTTTAATGTTCCAATGGAAGCCGCGAACATTCATGTAAAAAACCTGGTAGTTTGAGAGCAACTCATTCAACTTGTCGCCAAGCTTCTCTGCTTTTTTCTGGTCTAAACCAATAACGCTTAACTGTTTCATAAACCCTCCTTTGTCATCGTTATGCCTTAACAATAGTTGAATCATAGAGTTAAAGAAAGCGATGAAAACCGATATAGCTGACAGTTAAAATCGATAACTGTCAGCTATAGCTTACATAAAGGTTACGGAGTTGCAGTGAGGCAGATCAACTGAGGCTTTCGACTTTACCGTCGCGAATGTGTTTCTCGCCGCGGGCTTTCGCCAGTTGAATTTGACGTTCGCGTTCTGCAAAACGTTCTTTCTGTTCGGCTGTGGTTTTATCGTAGCAGTGCGGGCAGCTGACGCCCTTCTGGTAGTGCTCTGACTGCATTTCTTCTTTGGTTATTGGCATACGGCAGGCGTAACATTGGTCGTATTCACCGGGTTCCAGGCCATGCTTAACAGTAACCCGTTGGTCGAAGACAAAACATTCGCCATTCCAGCTGCTTTTCTCTTCGGGCATCATTTCCAAATACTTAAGAATGCCGCCCTTTAAGTGGTAGACCTCGTCAAAGCCTTGTTCTTTAAGATAAGCGGTCGACTTTTCACAACGGATGCCGCCAGTACAGAACATGGCGACCTTTTTGTGTCTTTCCGGATTCAGGTGCTCTTTAACGTACTCAGGAAACTCACGGAAGGTATCGGTTTTGGGGTTAACAGCACCTTCGAACGTACCTACGGCATATTCGTATTCATTACGGGTATCAATAACCAGAACTTCCGGGTCGGCAATTAAGTCATTCCACTTGTCGGGGTCAACGTAAGTGCCAACCGAGCTTTTGGGATCAACCCAGTCAACGCCTAAAGTTACAATTTCTTTTTTAAGCTTAACCTTGGTGCGGTAAAAAGCCTGGCCGTCGCTGGGGGACTCTTTGTGTTCAATATCCGCAAAACGTTCGTCCGAACGCAAGTAATCGAGCACGTTATCAATACCCTCGCGAGTACCACAGATAGTGCCATTAATACCCTCGCGGGCTAATAAAAGAGTGCCTTTTACATTGTTTGCAATAAGCGTTTGATACAGCGGTTCACGCAGCTCTTTATAGTCATTGAGCTCAACAAACTTGTACAATGCCGCACAAATATACATATCATGTTACCTTTTTCAGCGGTCCGGAACGTAAATCCGGAGCCCTATTTAAAATCGCGCGGATTATACCGTTTTGATCCTGATCAGCGCAAATCAGGTTTCCCGGGAGCAGTAAAGCCATGGTAAGCGACGCTTTGTTTTTTGGTTTAGTTCTTTTGTCGGCCGCAACCTCGTTACTGACAGCTGTAGCTGGTGCAGGTGGCGGTGCGGTCTTGATAGGTATGATGGCATTAGTCTTGCCGGGGGGCGCGGTGATACCGGTACACGGACTGGTGCAAATGGGTTCTAATGTGGGCCGTACCGGGTTGTCATGGAAGCACATTCACTGGCCTACCGTTGCCTGGTTTGTC
>NZ_DFTS01000019.1:64395-67644 GCF_002383015.1 Idiomarina sp. UBA4206 | reverse complement strand
CCGTTGCCTGGTTTGTCCCTTTTGGTCTGCTGGGAACCTTTATTGGTAGTCTACTATTGGTTCAGCTTCCCACGCATTTTTTGCAAATTACCATCGCGTTATTTTTAATCTGGCTGACCTGGGGGCCTAAGTTGCCGCAAAGCTTCCGCGGCCGGGCAGGCTTAGTTGGCGGAGGTTTGGTAACCGGTTTTATTTCGCTATTTGTCGGGGCGTCAGGGCCGCTGGTAGCGGCCTTTGTAAAAGCTCGTTTTAGTGAAAGGTTGCAAACGGTCGCGACATTTTCTGCTGTAATGACCATGCAGCATGCCCCTAAAGCGTTGGTCTTTGGCATGGCAGGCTTTGTTTTTCAGGATTGGCTGCCGTTGGTGTTGGCAATGATTGCCGCCGGCTTTGTTGGTACCTGGGTTGGTCTGCATTGGTTGAAAAAAATCACCAACCAACGCTTTGACCAATTGTTTCGGTTAATCATTACCTTGCTGGCTCTTCGCCTGCTTTGGGTCGCGCTTGAGCCTTTTGTCCCAGCGTTGGCGAGCATAGCGGCGTAAGCTGGCAATGTTATCGGTTTCATCCATTATGGGCGTGCCCAGTATGGTTTCGATAATATCTTCCAGAGTAATGAGCCCGAGCCAACTACCGTGTTCGTCGTAAACCAAAGCAAGATGCTGGCGCTCTTTGATGAGATGACTCATTAGCGCTTCCACGCTCACAGTTTCTGTTACTATTTCCACGGGTCGGACAATGTCACTTAATGCGTCTGACTCGTCAGCATCTAAAACATCACTTCGGAAAATGATGCCCTGAGGTTCCTCTTCGCTGTCAATAACAGGGTAGCGTGAAAAAGGTAACTTGCGGATCTTCTCGCTGACTTCCAGCATACTTAAGCCCGGGTTAATCGACTCGCAGACTGTGCGAGGTGTCATTACTTGACGCACGCGAATTTCATGTAAATCAAGAATGTTTAAAATTACCCGGCGCTCGTCATCGTCTAAAGCTTTTTCTTCGTGACCAATAGTTGCCATGGCCTTAATTTCCGAGCGAACATCAATGTCCGCTTCACCGCTGCCAATACGTTTTGTAATTTGATCAGAGAGCCAGATAAAAGGCTTAAGTGATAAAATCATAAAGTTAAGTATGGGAGGAAGCGAAGGTGCAATGGGTCGCCAGAACTTGGCTCCGATAGTCTTAGGAATGATTTCAGATAACACCAAAATAAGCAGCGTCATAACGGCTGAAGCGACACCCAGGTAGCCATCACCAAAAACCACTCCGACTTGAGCGCCAACACCGGCTGCTCCGGCTGTATGGGCTATCGTATTGAGTGTTAGTATAGCCGCGAGAGGTTTATCAATAGAGTCTTTTAGCTTGCGTAATTGCTGATGGGTTTTAGGCCTGCTCTCTTTTAATTGTGCAACATAACTCGGCGTAACCGATAAAAGAGCCGCTTCTAAAACCGAACAAACGAACGAAACACCCACCGCAATGATGGCAAAAACAATAAGTAAAAACATTAGTACCCTAAATGCTTACAGAAATTGCGTCAGTAATAACATAGTTCCTGCCAGAATCAGAATTGACCAGCCGACAGGACCTGCGTACTTAACCCATAAGCGCTCAGTATAAGGCCCTAACCACAAAACGATAAGCGCTAATACATAATATCTTAAAGCGCGCGCTGCACCTGCGGCGAATAAAAACAGAGAAAGTGGGTAGTCGCCAGCTCCGGCAGCCAGCATGGCAACCTGGAAGGGGACCGGAGTCACACCAACTAAGAAAATCGCGACAAAGCCGTCTTCTTTTAGTGTTTCCTGAAACTCTTGATAATAGTCCTGAATGGACAAGTAGCTAATAAACCATTCGCCCGCAGTGTCGAACAGCGCAAAGCCAATGTAGTAACCGCCAACGGCACCTGCCATGAAGCCAGCTAAAGCAACCGAGGCTACTAGCCAGATGCGTTTGCGCTCAAGCACCATGTAAGGCACGAGTACTAACTCTAAAGCAATGGGGAGTAAGGTTGCTTCCATAGCAGAAAGAAAAAAGAGAAGTACCAGAGCATGAGGGGAACTGGCAAGTTTCTGATACCATTGCTGCGTCTTTGTGTTTTTTGTCATTGGCGCGTCAATTTATTAATTTCGATAGTATTTATCGGTTTAGTGTAGCGTTATTTCTTTGCAAATAGGGATCGAAGCCGTTAAAACTTACGTAAACTTTGCATTAAGCGTATTGTTAAAAGGTAACTGAAAATGAAATATCGAGGAAGCCCTGCATTTTCTCACGAACAGGCAGATAAAATAGGGGTGCTGGTGACTAACTTGGGCACTCCTGAAGCTCCAACGAAGGGCGCGCTCAAGCCTTATTTAAAAGAGTTCCTGTCTGACCCAAGGGTGGTTGAGGTTCCTCGCCTGCTTTGGTATTTCATATTAAATGGCGTGATCCTTCGATTTCGTCCGAAACGTTCAGCCGAGGCTTATGAAACTGTTTGGACAGAACGCGGCTCGCCGTTGCTTTTTCATACTCAGGATCAAGCCGCTGCTATTGAGAAAAAACTGAAAGAAACCTGGGGCGACAATATTGTCGTCGACTTTGCCATGCGCTATGGGAATCCGGCGTTGGGTGATGTGGTCGACAATATGATGCAAAAAGGGGTACGGAAATTACTGGTTCTGCCGCTATACCCGCAATATTCAGCATCTACCACAGCCTCAACTTTTGATGCTCTGGCAAAAGATTTCACCAAACGCCGCTGGTTACCTGAACTGCGTTTTATTACTCATTACCATGACTTCCCGCCGTTTATTGAAGCGGCAGCAAAACGCATCGAGAGGCACTGGGAGCAGCATGGGCGCACTGATAAGTTACTATTTTCTTACCATGGTATTCCGTTACGCTACTTGAAAAATGGCGACCCTTACCACTGTGAGTGCTATAAAACTTCACGCTTGCTTGCTGAGCGCCTGGGGCTTAAAAAAGATGAGTACCTGACAACATTCCAGTCGCGTTTTGGTCGCGAGGAGTGGCTACAACCGTATACTGATATGACCATGAAAGCGCTTCCCGGAAAAGGCATTAAGTCTGTTCAGGTATTTTGTCCGGGCTTTTCTTCAGACTGTTTAGAGACGGTTGAAGAAATTGGCGAGGAGAACCGAGAATACTTTATGGAAAGCGGTGGTGAACGGTACGAGTATATCTCAGCTCTAAATGCCGAAAGTGAGCATATTAATGCGCTGGCACAGCTTATCGAAAGCAACTTGC
>NZ_DFTS01000019.1:62698-64296 GCF_002383015.1 Idiomarina sp. UBA4206 | reverse complement strand
TTATCGAAAGCAACTTGCAGGGGTGGTCAGTAGAAGACGTTTCTGGGCTGCGACAGCAAAGAGCTGATGCTGTTAAAGCGCAAACCTCACCCTACAATAATGATTAAAGGGGGCTCCTTTGGCCAGGACTAATTCATTTGGTAAACCCTTCATGTTTATTGCATGGGGGCTTGCTATTGCTATGCTGGTTTGGTTTTTTGAAGACAAGCTTCAGCAACAGTTTAATCCTAACTCTCAGGTTCAAAGTCATGTAGACAATGGGCAGGTCACAGTCGTGCTGGAACAAAACCGTATGGGCCATTACGTAGCCCGGGGAAAGGTTAACGGGCAGTCGGTGACATTTTTATTAGATACCGGAGCTACCCTGGTCGCTATTCCCGAAGGTTTAGCGCAAAAGCTCGGACTTCGTAAGGGGCGTCAGGGAATGTCCCAAACCGCCAATGGACGTGTTATAACATACCGTACAGAAATTGATCGTTTGCAGCTGGGTGATATTCAGTTGAGCAATGTTGCTGCTTCAATTACACCCGGGATGGACGGCGATGTCATACTTTTGGGCATGAGTGCATTGAAAGAATTTGAGTTAATGCAGAAAGGCGATACTCTTACTTTACGTTATTAAAAATTAGAGCAGGACGGATGTATGTATAGAAAACTACTAGGCGCAACGTTATTCATTATTGCCGGTACGGCCGGAGCGCAACAGGAAACAATGAAGGAATGCTCGGCGATTGAAGACTCACTGGAGCGCTTGGTGTGCTATGACAACTTAGCCAAGCGTCAGCAAGGTGAACCTCAGGACGAAAAAGCTAAAGGTAGAGCTAAAGCGGAAGAGATGAAAGCCCGAGGACAAAGCAAGGCCGAAGAGATGAAAGCTAAGGCTAAGCAACGGGGCAAGCGGAGCGACAATGCCGCAGAGCAGAACTTTGGTATGGAGCACAAAGGTAGTCAAAATAATACGCTTGAAAGGTTAGAAGTAGAAGTTGCCAGCAAAAAGCAAGACCCTTATAAGAAATGGCAAATTGAGCTGACTAATGGTCAGGTTTGGAAGCAAATCGATAGCCGGGGTTATTTTTCCTGGGACGATGATGATACCTATTACATTGAGCGCGGTGCGTTGAACTCCTTTTTCTTCGGTCGAGAAGATTCAAATCGTCGGCTTAGAGTGCAGCGAATTAAATAAGCCAGGAACAATTATGCAGCGGACTAATGCAAGATAACTTACTCAGTTACAGTCAAATAGCGACAGGAGTCGTGCTGCTCCTGATTACTGCGACAGTTTTTGTCAGCGTGGTCCGTAAAAGAGCGGATAAGAAGTATCAGGGATTAAATCAGTTAATTCAGGCTCATTATAATACGTTTAATGCCCTGGCCCAGCAGCGGGATATTGAGAGTCGCTTGCTGGGTATTTGTCACCTAATTGAATCTCAAATTAATGGCGCCATGTGTTCTATCATGGTGGCAAATAAAGACAACAAAACTTTATCAACGGCTGCTTCAGCTTCATTACCCCGCTCCTTTTCTAATGAATTAAATGGATTAAAAATTGCTGATGGTTCAGGCGGCTGCGGTACCGCAGCCGCCATCGGTGAACCCGT
>NZ_DFTS01000019.1:58699-62581 GCF_002383015.1 Idiomarina sp. UBA4206 | reverse complement strand
GAGGAACGATGAGCGTTTTGAGGCGTTCATGCCGTTAATTAATCAGTACGGCTTAGCTGCTTGTTGGTCTCACCCCATTTTTGGGGCTGCAGAGGGTGAAGTTATAGGAACTTTCGCTATCTACTTTGCCCAGCCGAGAGTGCCAACCGGGGATGAGCTGGAACTGATTGTACGTAACCGCGACTTAGTTGCCTTAATCCTCGAGCAAGAAGAGCAACGAAAAGCGCAGGTTCGTTTAGAGCAACATCAACGCTCTTTATTTACATACAACCCCGATTCAGTTTTCACATTGGATTTAAACGGAAACTTCACCAGCGTTAATCGTGCAGGTTGCGAGCTTTTACTTCTTAGTGAGGAAGAGTTGCTGGGGCAGCATTACGAGCTGGCGGTTCCGGAAACCGAGCGGGAAAGAACGCTAACGTACTTTGAAACAGCAAAAAAGGGCACCCCTCAATCTTACGAAATTAAAGTTGCGGACAGAATGGGGCAACTGCATGACTTATCAATAACCAATATCCCAATTATTATTGATGGCGAAGTTACCGGGGTGCATGGTGTCGCTAAAGAGGTTACTGAGCATCGCGCGAATGAGGCAAAACTTAAAGTTTTTCGAAGTAGCGTGCATGCCAGTGTTAATGGCGTCGTTATTAGCGAAGCCAATAAAAAAGGTTTCCCGGTTCTTTATGTGAACCCCGCTTTTGAGAAAATGAGCGGTTACTCTCTTACCGAAATGAAAGGGATAAGTTGCAACATACTGCAAGGCCCAGACACGGATCCAAAGGTAATTAATGAGATTCGAAAAGCTTTGCAGGAAAAACGGGAAATAAAAAGTGTTATTCGGAACTACCGCAAAGATGGAAGCATGTTTTGGAATGAGCTCTTAATAGCACCGGTTAAGGGCCCGGATAACAAAGTAACGCATTTTATTGGGTTACAAAGCGATATTACGGAACGAGTCCAAAGAGAGGATGCTTTAGCTTTTTATGCCTCACATGACAGTCTAACGCAGTTAGCCAACCGAAGTGCAATGGAAGAGCGACTACAACAGTTAGTATCCAATGACACGAACCAAGCCGTTTTTGTGTTGTTTATTGATTTGGACGGGTTTAAACCGATAAATGACAGTTTAGGGCACTACCTTGGTGACGAGGTGTTAATTGAAACTGCGCAGCGTCTGCAGCAGGTAATCCGTGAACCTAACCTGATTTGCCGCTTTGGCGGAGATGAATTTGTTGCTGTTATCCAAAGCATGGGGGCAGCAGAGCAGATTAATGTTTTATGTACCGAAGTATTAGCTATTTTCGACGAACCATTTCGTATCGATGAGATTGAAGTTTCCTTGTCGGCAGCCATTGGCGTTGCCGCAAACGATATTCAATATAAGCATCCCATGGAACTGACTCAGCGCGCCGATGTAGCAATGTATGAAGCGAAGAAGCGCGGCGGTAATGCAGTTTGTTGGTACTCCGAAAAGCTTGATGAGGGGCTGGGCTACAAGGTTGCTCTGCGGACACAAATTCAGGAAGCGCTGGCCAAGAAGCAATTTGAGCTGTTTTATCAACCCATCATGACCAGTACAGGGCAAATTTCAGGGGCTGAAGCGTTGATTCGCTGGCACCACCCAACCAAAGGCTACGTTTCTCCAGCGGACTTTATTCCGATTGCTGAGCGTACAGGTCAGATCATCCAAATTAGTGAATGGGTTCTTAGACAGGCCTGCCAAGACTTAAGTGAGCTGAAAAGTTACGGTATTAACACTGTTTCTGTGAATTTTTCACCCATTCAGTTTTATCGTGACGACTTTATTAGTAAAACCAAGTCTGTGCTCGAAGAATTTAATATAAAGCCGGGTGAAATTACCGTTGAAATAACAGAAAATGTTCTGGTTAACGACACTCAGCGTATTGCTGAACTTTTACAACATCTGCGCGAGTTAGGTCTTGATGTTGCAATTGACGATTTTGGAAGCGGGTTTGCCAGTTTGCGATACCTGAATGTCCTGCCCGTAAATAAACTGAAGATTGACCGCAGTTTTATTGAGAACATTGACCATAACAGACATAACGCTGCAATAACGGGTGGCATCTTAAATATGGTCGAGCACCTCGGTATACAAACGGTTGCTGAGGGTGTCGAAACTGAAAACGAATACCGCTACCTGGTCGAACACGGGTGTCCATTAATGCAGGGCTTTTTATTCTGTAAACCGAAGCCGCTGGGCGAACTACTCGTGTGGGCAGAACGCCAGCAGTCTCTCGAAAACGAAAGTTAAAGCTATTTGATATCGGTCAGACGTAAGTATGGGCGCAGCGTTTTCCAACCTTGCGGAAACTTCTGTTTTGCGTCTTCATCGCTTACTGTCGGGCGAATGATAACTGAGTCGCCAGGAACCCAGTCCGCCGGACAGGCAACTTCTTCGCGATCGGTCGTTTGCAGCGCATCAATAACACGTAAAATTTCATTAAAGTTACGACCTACCGTCATGGGATAAGTCATGATAAGCCGAACCTTCTGGTTGGGATCGATGATGAAAACTGAACGTACAGTCGCGGTTGCGCTCTCGTTTGGGTGGATCATGTCGTAGAGTTCAGCAACTTTACGATCTTTATCCGCTACAATAGGAAACTCTAAGACGGTGCTTTGAGTGTCGTTTACATCCTCAATCCAGCCTTTGTGCGCATCCACAGTGTCAGTTGATAACCCCAGCGGTTTGACATTGCGCTTTTCAAACTCAGGGGCCAGTTGTGCTGTTCTTCCCATTTCGGTGGTGCAAACAGGGGTGTAGTCAGCCGGGTGACTGAAGAAGAACACCCAGGAGCCCTTTGCCCAGTCATGAAATTTTATCGAACCCTGAGTGGTATCAATGGTAAAGTCTGGTGCAGTATCGCCAATACGTAATGTCATAAAGTTACTCCTGGAGTCATTGTTGATAACCTTTATTGGTAACAACTAAATAGTAGCTTAGTAAACGCATTACAAGGTAATAGGCTTAGAACCATTTACTCTAATATAGACTCATGGATTATTAGTAATGACTTTATTTATTGATGCCGATGCCTGCCCACTGGCTATAAGAGAGATTCTGTTTCGAGCGGCGCAGCGTAAGCAGCTACACCTTTATTTAATCGCAAACCAGCGTATTCAGACACCAAAATCGAAGTTTATCCATATGGTTCAGGTAGGCAGTGGTTTTGATGTGGCTGATCATGAAATTGTCCGTCGCTGTGAAGCCGGCGACCTGGTGATAACCAGCGACATTCCTCTGGCGGCAGAAGTTATCGAGAAAGGTGCAAAAGCTCTGAGCTCCCGAGGCGAACTATTTACGCCGGACAATATTCGTCAGCGTCTCAATATACGCGACTTTATGGACACCATGCGAAGCAGCGGCATTCAGTCGGGAGGCCCTCCGCCTTTAACCAACGTTGATCGCAAAAATTTTGCTGACCATTTAGATCGGTTACTTGCGGGGAGTTGAATTTGGGATTTATTGCAGCATTACCGGCAATTCTCTGTGCCTTGGTTGCCTGGCTTTATCCTGAATGGTTGACGCAAATTCAGCTGCCGGTGCCGGGTGCCGTTTCTGCGGGCCTGGGTATTGTGTTTTTACTGGCCGCCTTTTTCCGGCAATGGCACTGGTTTTATTGGTGCGCCTGGGTTGGAGGTAGTTATGCAACGATTCAACTGGGGTTGCAGCAACCACTGGCGCAAAAAGAAGTGTCACAACTGTATCAGGAGTTTCCTGTTTGGTTATCGGTCAGTGCCCTGTTATTAGCCTTTATAAAACAGCCAACCTTACTGACGCTAAAGGGTGTTCTTCTATTTATTGTTGTGGGAATTTTACCCTTAGCTTTGCTTTTGGGGCCGGTTGCTAACTCAGTTGCA
>NZ_DFTS01000019.1:55244-58590 GCF_002383015.1 Idiomarina sp. UBA4206 | reverse complement strand
TTGCAACCCTGAGCCCAGTTGAACTGCTGACTCTGCCTGACTGGGAAGACACTGGACTTGCTGTTGGTTTGCTTCTTTGGATTGTTGCAATGGGAGGAAGTTGGGCAACTTTCCTATTGTATAAAGGCTCATCTTCCTTTGCCTGGAGCCAGTGGGCTTCATGGCTGGCACTGATGGTTTTTTTGCTCGTTGTTGACCATCGGGATGCGTCAACCTGGTCCTCGGTCGCGGCGGTAATTGGCCTATTATTGGCATTGGCCGATCAGATGTTGAAGTTGGCTTACATTGACGAGTTGACTGGATTACCGCAACGCAGAGCACTGGTCAGTCAATTGCAGCATTTACGCAGGCGCAGTGCGGTGTGCATGCTCGATGTCGATTACTTTAAAAAATTTAATGATCGTTACGGGCATGAGGTGGGTGATCAGGTATTAAGGTTGCTTGGTAGTATTTTGAGAGAACATCGGGGTTTTAAAGCGTACCGTTATGGTGGCGAAGAGTTCACTCTGGTTTTTTCTCACAGCGACCCGGACAAATTGAAAAGTACATTAGAAAGTGTGCGCAGCAAAGTGGCGAATTATCCGCTTAAATTAAGGGAACCCTCGCGACCTGACAGTAAACGCAAAGGTAAGGACGCTCGCGGAAAAAAAGATGCTGCAAAAACAGTAAAAATAACGATCAGTTTAGGAGCGACTTTAAAAGAGCCCGGGGATACACCCGATAGCATATTAAAACGCGCTGATGAGAACCTGTACTCTGCTAAAAAGTCGGGACGTAACCGGGTTGTCTTAAAATAGTGGCGATCTAAACTCACTGGTATACGTTATTAGTAGGTGCAAACCGTAAATCATGCTCTGTACACAATAACAGGTAGGTCAATGAGCTACATAAAAGAAACCATTGAAAAATTAAAACAAACGAGCCCCGCTCAAGTTGAGTTCTACCAGGCGGTAGAAGATGTGCTGGGGTCGATAGAACCGCTTCTGGAAGAGCGGCCTAAATATCGTGAGCATTCTATTATTGAACGCTTGGTTGAACCTGAACGGCAGATTATGTTTCGGGTTCCCTGGATGGATGATGACGGCAATATTCAGGTGAATAAAGGCTATCGAATTGAGTTTAACTCGGCGCTAGGCCCCTACAAAGGTGGTTTACGTTTTCACCCAAGCGTCAATGCCGGCATTATTAAATTCCTTGGGTTTGAGCAAATTTTTAAGAATGCATTAACCGGGCTACCCATTGGTGGCGGTAAAGGTGGTGCCAACTTTAACCCGAAAGGAAAGTCCGATGCTGAAATTATGCGGTTCTGCCAGTCTTTCATGAGCGAGCTTTACCGTCATATTGGACCCAATACGGATGTGCCTGCCGGGGATATTGGCGTGGGCTCGCGCGAAATTGGTTACTTATTTGGTCAGTATAAGCGTTTGGCAAACCGCTTTGACGGTGTGCTCACGGGAAAAAGCCTGCTGTGGGGCGGTTCACATGCCCGTAAAGAAGCCACCGGGTACGGTGCGGTTTATTTTGCGCAGTGCATGATGGATGACAAAGGCGACTCGCTGGAAGGTAAGCGCTGTTTAATTTCTGGCTCTGGCAACGTTGCCATATACGCTATGGAAAAGCTGTATGACTTAGGAGCCAAGCCGGTAAGCTGTAGTGATTCCAACGGTACGATTTATCATGAGCAAGGTATTGATCTTGACCTGGTTAAGCGCATTAAAGAAGAGCAAAAAGGGCGGTTGGAAGAGTATCTTGAAACTCATAAGAACGCCGAATATACGCCCCGGGACGATTACCCCAAAGACGGTCATACGGTTTGGCGTTATAAAGCCGACTTAGCTTTCCCTTGTGCAACTCAGAACGAGCTGACCGAAAAAGACGCTCAGTCACTTTTAGAAAATGGCTGCAAATGCATTGTAGAAGGCGCGAACATGCCTTCAACACAGGCCGCCGTTGATCTCTTTATTGAAAGTGGTGCCGCATACGGCCCCGGGAAAGCCGCTAATGCCGGTGGTGTTGCAACAAGTCAGTTAGAAATGGTGCAAAATGCCAGTATGCTGCGCTGGGACTTTGAAGAAGTGGACGAAAAGCTCAAAGACATTATGCGGAATATCTATCAGGACGCAAAACGCACTGCAGAAGATTTCGGGCACCCGTCCAACTTAGTTCTTGGCGCAAACATTGCGGGTTTCCGTAAAGTTGCTGACGCCATGATAGAGCAAGGTGTGGTCTGAACTTATTGGACTCCTGCATTCTGGGTCAGTCGTTTTATGGCTTCATCATTTACCGGTATCGATTGTGCGTTTAGCATAACGACAGCCCTTGAGCCATCGAGGTAAAAGCCAACAAAACTGCTGAACCCGGCTGTTTGCCCGTTGTGCCAGGCGTAGGCTTTACCGTTTTCGTCTTCGCTAATAAGCCAGCCTAAAGCCTGCTGGCAACAGCCTTCAATGTTTTTTTGTGGGGCAAGTAATTGCTCGACAGTGGCATCGCCTTCTGCACTTTTTCGCATGAGTGCTTTGGTGTAGTTGGCCATATCACTCAGTGTAGAAACAACTGCTCCGGCGCCGGCCAGAGACTGAAAATGCCAGTGGGGTACTACGTCGCCCAAGACATTATGTCCTTTTGACAGGGAGCCTGAAGTATTTTCTTTACGGGTTGCCACATAAGTATCCGGCATACTGAAAGGTTCAAACACAACGTCATTTAACAGCTCAGGAAAAGCTTTTTCTGCACTCTTAGCGAGTGACTCTGCAAGTAAGCCATACCCGAAGTTGGAATATTCGTAATTGTTGGCACCGGGCTCTATCTCAGCCAAGGCACTTTCCAATTCTGACTGACCATAATGAGCGTAAGGGTCTGTCTGGTCGGCCTTACTTAATAAATTTTCAGGAAGTCGGGGCAGCCCGCTGTGGTGTGTAGCAAGTTGTCCCAGTGTCACTGCTTCGGGTGCTTGCGACCAAAACCCGTTGACCGGAGTATCAAGGGTTGTTGACTCATTAACTACTGCATGAGCCAGTAAATAAGCCACCATGGTTTTTGTGACCGAGCCAATTTCGTATTGTGTATTATGGTCATGCTCGCCATAAAACTGGGTTTTGATTTCATCTTGGTCAATGATGGCAACCGCTGCACCATGCTCGCCCAACTCGGGTGTCGGTGTGCTGGCCTGTTTCTCATCCGAACCGGCTTTTTTGAAGGTGAGAGGAAATTCCTGCCCCTGTTTGAAAGTTCCTTCGTAGCCTTCTGTTGTCTTTTTCCCGTTAAAGCTCGCCTGAATCATCGGCGACTTAAAGCTGAGTGTGTTGTTATCAATATGAACGTCAGTCAAAGGTATACCAAAGCTTTG
>NZ_DFTS01000019.1:49192-55156 GCF_002383015.1 Idiomarina sp. UBA4206 | reverse complement strand
AAGCTTTGCTGAGCCGGACTGTCTAAAGTCGCAATATACCCGTCGTGCACAACGGCAATATTCACTTGTAAGGGTAAACTCGAGTTTTCACTGACGGGCAAATCACCTTTGTAGGTTGCTTCGTAGGTAAGGCGGGCTTTGTCTTCCTGAGTTAGCTTATGCATGGTAATACTGCGCTCTTTACCTTGTGTGAATGTGCCCTCTAACTGACCATCATTCAGAGCACCCTGATAACTGGCCCCGAGGCTTGTATCGGTGAACTCTATCTTATTACCCTTAACTGAAAACTTCGTGGGTTGGTGGTCAAACATGCCCTGGTTCGGGCTATCGAGAGTTAGCTGGCCGTTATCGACATTAATACCAAGCGTAATGCTAACACCTTCTTGAAGGACAAGCTCTCCGCGCCATACGCCTTCCAGTTCCTCCTGATACTCTTTAGCTTGTAAAGCATGGTGGCAGAAAGCTGCCACCATAATAGTTGAGTAAATAAACCACTTAATAAAGGTCTTCATTTTATTGCCTCATTGGTTAATTACTGCTTTTTCATCTCCTGCTGGAATTCCGCCAGGTCAGAAATTACCGTTTGATTCGGTAAATCTGCGTATGGTTCATCAGCAAATTTAGTGCCGCGTAGTTGTACCGAAATACGAGCAGCATCCGGGTTTAACAGAGTTTCCTGATAGAAGGCTTTTGCGTTTTCCAATGTGACACCCTCAACAGCCTTAATCAGTTGCTCTTTGCTATCAAACTCAAAGCGCTGCAGTCTCAAATCGGCCAGAAGCGGAGACACCTCCTCGTTAAGGTTCTTTGGTGTCTCGTTCAAGGTAATGAGCGTGCTTTGCTTAAGTTGATTGAACTCTTCCTCAGTCATACCCTGCAGGTCTTCCCAGTATTCTTTCTTGAAGCTGTCAAAGCGTTCCTGCATATCGGCAACATTTTTCACCGGAGTTTGGATGTATAACCCAAAGCCGGCGTAATGGTCTAAGCTTGGGGCAAAGGCACCAACTGCGTAGGCTAACTGTTCTTCTGTACGCAGCGTATCGAAAGCAGCGGTACGGAAGTGACTTTGTAATACCGTACCGGCAGCTAACGACTCAAAACCGGGCTGTGGATGGATGTGTGCATCAACCAGTGCAACATCAGCAACCTCTAAGTCACGGCGCAGCACAATAGATTGCTCTGGTTGAGGTTCCCAGAACTGAGCCCGCTCAAAGTCTGTTACTTCCCGATTCTTCGGTAAGCTGTCCTTGATGCGTTTAACCGACTCATTAAGCCCTGCTTCGTCGTAGTTACCAAAAGCGAAAATGCGAATAGCATTATTACTCAGCATGGTATTCATGTAGTTCGATAAGTCTTCTGCACTTACAGAACCTGCTGTTTCAACTAACTCTTCCTGATTAAACCCACCTTCGCGGATCAACTGCCCGTAAGCATCGAAGCTTTGGTAAATCGGGAATTGCTGCCCCTTGTTGTTAAGCTCTCTAATATAGCGGTCAACTGCTTGCTCAAAAGCTTGCTGTTCAACTGTAAAACTCAGGTTGTTAATCGCCCTTTCCAGCAGTTGAGGCTGCTTATCGGTGAAACCTGACACCGTCAGCGTGAGGCCGGTGCTGTCGCTTAGACTGATGTTCATTCCGGCAATATTTGCTTCGGTATCAAGCGCGCTAATATTCATATTGTATAAGTCGCGCCACAAAGCGGTTAAAACATTCGCTTTTGCACTTTCAAGCGGGGCCGCATTATTGATTTGAATGTTGAATACACCCCGAGGTTGATCGCTGTATAGTTGACTTGGGTACTGCCACACCTGAATACCATCGTCTTCAATAACCACCTGAGGTTTGTCAAAAGCATCGTTCTGTTTAATGGCAAAGTTTTCGGGTAAAAGTGTATTTACCTTAGGCAGATTAATCGCCATTTGGGGCTCCTGGTCCCAGCTTGCGATTTCTTCTTGCGGTATATCCACAACTTTGTACTTACCTTCGTAAAAGTCGAGCTGACTGTCGTGCGGTTCATCCTGGCTGATGTACCAAACACGCAAATGCTCCGGAGTTAGCTGAGACAAAACAGAGCGTATGGCTTCGGGGTCAAACTCCTGATACTCGTAAGGTGCACTGATAGCGTATTCAGCCGGGAAATTTTGCATGGCTTCAGCCAGGTTAGAAACGTAACTGAATTCGTCACCTTTTTCTAAGAAACGGAAGCGATTGCTCAGGCTGGTTTTAATTTCGTTAAAGTACTTCTCATCAACGCCTTCAGCACGAACTTTATCAATGTACTTCATAATGAGAGCAACAATTTCTTCACGCTGCTTCATACCGGCATTGGTTAGCTCAACGTCAATTGCCAGAACGCCGTAGTTGCCGTAGAAAGTAGGCTGTGCCGATGCGTTTAAATTGGCAATTAGACCGGCATCTTTCAATTGTTGTGCTGGGGTGCCCGGCATTTCAGAGCCAAGCAAATAGCTGACATAGCGGTTTGGTTTAACCGCGAACTGGTCTTGGTTGTCGTTAATAATGAACTCAAGTTTCAGCTGTTTAACATCTTCATTCGGCACATAATGAATGCGTTTTTTCCCGACATCGTCGAAGTTAATTTGAGCAGTAACCTCAGGCTCTTCAATACCGTCATCTTCAATGCTGGAAAAATGCTTGCGGGCCAGCTCTTCCATTTCTTCTAACGAACGGTTGCTTATCATGGCAACTTTCATGATATTGGAAGAATAAAAACGGTTATAAAAATCCACAGTTTCCTGATGAAGCTCGCTGCCTTCTTTGTCGCTTAAGCTGTCCAAATTACCGATAAGGAAGCGGTTAGACGGGTGTTTGCCCAAAAGCAGTCGGCCAAGCTTGAACTGCCCAAAAAAGTCCATCTCGCGGCGCATAGACCACTCGGCATTGACCGCATTACGCTCTTTGTCGACGTATTCAGGATACAACTTAGGAGCTTTGAAAAAGTCCGAGAAGCGATCCAGGCCCTCATTGTAGGCATCGTTATTGACTTTAAACATGTAGTTGGTGATATCCAGCCAGGTGTAAGCATTCTGACTGCCACCGTTATTACTCATAAATTCGCTGTAGCCATTAGTGTCCGGGTATTTCTCGGTGCCCAGGAACAGCATATGCTCCAGGTAGTGCGCCATGCCCTGCTGTGTTTCAGGGTCCTGCAGTAAGCCGACACCAACACTTAACGATGCGGCAGACTTATCCGTATTAGGATCAGACACCAACATAATTTCAATATTGTTATCCAGAGTTAATACGCGATACTCACGCTGATCGTTGGGGCTTTTAATAACTTCCCCGGCAATAGCACTTTGCTGTGTGCTGGTTTCGGTCGCTGGTTGACTGCAGCCTGCGGATAATAAGGCGGAGCTAATAGCGCTCGCAAGTAGTAACTTTTTCATAGAGTAGGTCCCTTTAATAATTATAGAACCATAATAGCGAGGATTGCCGGCGTTATTAAAGTACGCCTGTTAACTATTTGTTGACTAATTTGTAACAGATTGTGAGAGTAGGAGTCGTACCTGACTTTATATTTAACAAGGAAATTAGAATGTTCCGTATAAAGGGGCTTACCTCTCTAGCTTTAGTGTTGACCATATCTGGCTGTGCGGTGCAAAATTTTAATAGTTATGCCTCACCGGACGATATCGAGATTGATAGGTTATTAGTTAATTCGTTATCCAGTTCATTTAATGAAGCGGCCATTCAAGAAGTTGAGTTCTGCGAAGCTGTGGCAAAGGCTAAATTTACATGTATTACTGCTAAAAACTTTAAAAAGCCCGGGATTAATTTTTCTGAATCTGATTTGATGAAAGTAGTTAAAGATGAAAATGTTGACCATGCCGTATTGGTAAGTCTTGTTTCGGCGAAAGCGAAAAATGAGGCGGTAGTTATTCAGTCAGGAAACCAGTCGCAAATAATAAATGGAGTTACCGAACAGAAACTATTTCAGGTGCAGCTTATTTCTATGTTAAACGGCGAAATCGTTTATTCGGCTGAAATAGAAACTCAGTACGGGGAGACAACTGCCGATTTTCAAAAAAGAAATTTCTACGGGCAGATTTTTGACGAAGTAGTTGAGGATTGGGAAAAGAAAAATATCCATTAAACATAAAAGAATGAGTTCTTATTGCATTGATACAAGGAAGTAGAGTGATGAAATGGCTTATATTTTTAGCAATGATTGCGTTACTGATAGGTTGTACTTCACCGACTGTATTTTTAACTACTGAACAACTATCAGAAAAAGAACGTAAATCGCTGGTGACAGCGCTATCTAAGAATGGTTTTAAGATTAAGTCTACTTCCGGTGTCAGAGTTCCTAAAGAGTTCCCCGATGTTGTCATTGCAACGAATGTTGCGAACGAGAATCCTGAATTTTTCGTAAAACTCGAAAACATTATTCAGCAGCAGAACCTTGGTGCTATAAGCTACCAAAAGTTTTATCAGCAAAAGCATTATTACAAAGGCCGTAATGTCGGGCTTTATATAAGAGGAGATGCTGAAGAGTTAGTTCTTCCTCCGGTACTGCGCGGTAGCGAGGAAACTTGCAATGGTCAACGGATGATCCTTGAGTTTAAAGATAAAACAGAAATGAGCCTGGATATTGAAGATGAAGAGATTACCTCCTATACAGGAAGTTATCAGTCGGTATTGCCGGATACTGTATACGCCAACTTTGAGGATATGAAAGAGCCTGTGACATTTAAGTTTTCGCAGGTTGAGGTAAAAACTTATGCCGGTATGAAAACAGCAGATAAACTAGTGGTGACTAAAAGCGAAAACGCCGTACTACCGGTAGGTTGTGAGTTTATGATCATTAACTACTAACAACCCATGTTATCCATTTCAAAATTGCTGTCGAAATTCAAATCACCTATTCGATTAGTTGAAGCCATCTACTCATTTATTTAATGGAGGAAAGCTATGTCGAATACGATTCGCTTACATCGAGTTATTAAGGCACCGGCGGAGCGCATTTATAAAGCGTTTTTAAATTCTGATGCTCTGGCCAAATGGCTACCACCACACGGCTTCACGGCAAATATTGAGAGACTAGACGCTCGTGTTGGTGGCACTTACAAAATGTCATTTACGAACTTTTCTACGGGGAGTAGCCATGCGTTTGGTGGTGAGTATCTCGAGTTAGTGCCGAATAAAAAGCTGCGCTATACCGATAAGTTTGATGCCCCGGATCTGTCAGGCACTATGATAACCACGGTTGAACTTAACAGTGTGTCATGCGGAACTGACTTAAACGTTGTTCAGGAGGGTATTCCGAGCGTAATTCCCAGTGAAGCTTGCTATCTAGGCTGGCAGGAGACATTAAGCCAATTAGCACAGCTTGTAGAACCCGATATTCCGGATGATATGTAGATGTTGAGCGGCTTAGCCGCTCTTTATTTAACTGGGTTGGAAGCGTGTTCACCAACAACCGTATTCCAGGGTAGAATTTTGTACTGAGTCACTAATCCATTGATGACATAAGGATCAGCTTCAGCAAAGGCTTCGACTACCTTGGGGTCGTCAACATAAAACAGGAGTTGAGCACTTTCAACCGGGTTTCCAACGGCACCGCCAAGCAGTAAATCACCTCGCTCAGCTGCTTGCCAGGCCAAAGATAGGTGCTCATCCCGGTATAACGCTCTTTTTTCCATATAATCGTCAGAGATTTGGTACTGTAGTAAATAATGCATAAAGCTTCTCGTTTAAGGTTGTCTTTCTTCTGTGCATCCACTGTAAACTTCAGCATAAGTCTGGCCGAAACAACTGATAAACTTATCCACAATATTTAAGTTAAGTGGCCAGTCTATTTCGATAGGGTTTCCGTCAGCGTCTTTCGGATTAAAGTTTTCCGGTTTCGGAACCGCAGCGAGTTCTTCTCGGTGCATTTTTAGCTTTTCCATATCTGACTTTAGAAAAGCGATGGTTGCGGAAACGTAATGATTCCAACCTGAAG
>NZ_DFTS01000019.1:47205-49130 GCF_002383015.1 Idiomarina sp. UBA4206 | reverse complement strand
ATAATGATTCCAACCTGAAATGTCTTTTTCTACTGGCTTTTCGGCTTGTTCCATCAATTGAATAGCTTGGCGATATTGCCCAGCTTCCGCTCGAAGTTGTCCTTCGTGCCAAACAAAGGTTCTTTTAGCGCCAGTAGAAACCTCATTGGTTGTATAGTAGGTACGGATGAGATTGGCTGCGACTTCAAGGCAGTCATTATTTTTAGCAATTACTCGCCATCCGTTTTCAAAGTTTTGATCAAACTCGCGAGGAGGCAGTTCCATCATTGCTTTTTCGTTATAGCTGCATGACTGTTGCAGTCTATTCTTGTCCTCTGCAAAGCTTAAAGGTGAGGCAATAGTTACTAACAGAAAACTCAAAAATAGTGAGCCCCGAAGAGTTAGCTCACTTATAGTAGACTGCATAATGTCATTCTCCCGCTAAATTAAGGTTTTGAATATGTCCCTTTTATTAATAGCCAAAACGCTCGGACTGTTTTTTATAACCGCTATTGCTGAAATTATAGGCTGCTACTTACCTTACCTGTGGTTGAAAAAAGATGGAAGCGCATGGTTATTGATACCTGCTGCAATTAGTTTGGCGCTGTTTGCCTGGCTTCTTACTTTGCATCCGGCGGAAAGTGGTCGCGTTTATGCAGCTTATGGTGGGGTGTATGTCGTAACTGCGTTGCTTTGGTTAAAAGCCGTGGAAGGGGCGTCGCTGTCTATGTATGACGCTGTGGGTGCTGCTTTTACTTTAACCGGTATGGCAATAATAGCCGCCGGTTGGAAAGCTTAATATCTTATTAGATTATCTATTCGAGAATATCACCTCTCTCGTAATACCCTCCGTTGTCGCTTGCTTCAAAGGACGGCAGCTCTTTATGTAACCGCTTTTAGTTACTTTTTCAAATGTAACTGAATTTAGTTACATTAAAGCGGTTTTTGGGGTGCTGAGGTAAGGTAGTTTTTGGGGGAAGAAAGCCCCCTGATTCATTCAGAGGGCTTAGAGTCGCAGACTAGCGAAGCGTGACGAACTCCTCAGCGCTGGTCGGGTGCAGAGCTACAGTCGAGTCTAAATCCGCTTTGGTAGCCCCCATTTTCAGAGCAACGGCAAAGCCTTGTAAAATTTCATCCATGCCTTCGCCAATGCCGTGAATGCCAACTACCTTTTCCTCTTTACCGTGGCAAACCAGCTTAAAGTAGCTGAGGGCGCGGTGCGGAGTTACAGCATTGTACATTGCCGCGAATGAGGACTTATAAACGGTAATGTTGTCTTCACCGAATTTCAGTTTTGCGTCTTCTTCGCTTAAACCAACAGTGCCAATGGTTGGATGGCTGAATACAACGGTTGGAATGTTTTCAAAGTCCATGTGTGCGTTCGGCATGTTGTTAAATAAGCGTTCTGCGAGTAAGCGTCCAGCTTTTATTGCAACAGGTGTGAGCGCGGCTGCACCGGTGTTATCGCCAACAGCGTAAATGCCCTGTACGTTGGTATTCTGGAATTTATCGACATTAATGTAGCCTTCGTTATCCAGTTCAACACCGGTGCATTCCAGGTTGATGTTGTCCGTGGACGGCACGCGGCCTATGGCCCATACCAGACAGTCCACGCCGTCCATGGTTTTACCGCCTTCAAAGTGCAGCGTTAAGGTACCATCGTCCTGCTTAACCACTTCACGAACGGTGGTTTCTGTATGAAGTTCAGGACCATCCTGCTTCATGCGTTCCAGCAAACCATCAGTAATGTCTTTATCGAAGGTGCGCAGTGGTCTATCACGACGTACCAGTAAGTGTGTGTCCGTTCCTAACGCGTGGAACACACCGGCAATTTCAACGGCAATATAACCAGCGCCAACGACAGCCGCTTTTTTAGGTTGCTCTGTTAATGCGAAAAAGCCGTCAGAGTCGATACCATGTTCAGCGCCCGGAGTTTCAGGGATCAT
>NZ_DFTS01000019.1:45948-47126 GCF_002383015.1 Idiomarina sp. UBA4206 | reverse complement strand
GGAGTTTCAGGGATCATCGGGCGTCCGCCGGTGGCAATGGTAATATGGTCCGCAGTAATTTCTTCACCGTTAACTTCAACGGTTTTGTGGTCGACAAACTTGGCAAAGCCTTCAATAAATTCAACGCCGTTGCTTTGGAAACCACGGTGATAACCGCCATGAATGCGCTCTATGTAGGCTTCGCGATTATGAACCATGGTTGCCCAGTCAAAACCTTTTTGTTCAAGGTCAAAGCCATAGGACGGCGAATACTTGATAGCTTCTGCAATATGAGCGCCATACCACATGACTTTCTTAGGTACACAACCCACGTTTACGCAGGTACCGCCAACAAATTTTGCTTCAATAACGGCGGCCTTTGCACCACGAATGGCGGCACGGTTGGCTGAGGCAATACCGCCACTGCCGGCACCTATCGCCAGATAGTCATAATGTCTGCTCATACTGCTTAACTCCTGTGCTTAATTCAAAAACTGCGCATATCTTGAATAAAAACCCCGTATCTTGCAAATAAAGACACGGGGTTGTCATGCTTTTAATACCGATAGTGGCAATCGAAAGATCAGTTTACAGCACTGTTCTTAACGACCACCTGCCGGTAAGTTTTCTTTGACGAACTCGGTCATCATGGTGCGCAGGTGCAAAGTGGTGCCTTCACCCTCGTAAATACCATGCGAGCGGTTCGGGTAAGCAAAAAATTCAAATTGCTTACCGTGTTTAATCAGTTCGTTAACTAAGCGCTCACTGCCCTGGAAGTGGACGTTGTCGTCGCCTGTACCATGCACTAACAATAAGTCACCTTCCAGATTCTCGGCGTGTGTAATTGCCGAGGTCTCTTTGTAGCGCTCTGCTGATTCCGGCAATAACCCGGAGTAACGCTCCTGATAAATGGTGTCGTACAAGGTTAAGTCGGGTACTGGTGCCAGCGCCATACCCATGTTGTAGGCGTCCGGATAACGGAAAAGCGCATTCAGGGTTTGTGAACCACCGCCGCTGTGTCCCCAAATACCAACACGACTTTCATCAATAAAGTCCCAGCGTTCCAGCATTTGTTGCAGCGCGTCGTACTGGTCGCGTACGGTGACAACGCCCAGGTTTTTGTAGATAGAACGGCGCCAGTCAAAGCCGCGTGGTGACTTAGTGCCCCGGTTATCAATGGAGGCAACAATATAGCCCTC
>NZ_DFTS01000019.1:41094-45829 GCF_002383015.1 Idiomarina sp. UBA4206 | reverse complement strand
CCTGTTGTGTCAGCATGGTGTGCCACAAATACAACGAGCCACCCCATTTATTGGCCACAGTCTGCCCCCAGGGTTCGCCGTAAACGTAGAACAAAATAGGATATTCTTTGCTCGGGTCAAAGTCGGTTGGCTTCATGATGTAGCCATCCAGTTCAAGGCCGTCGCGCGCCTCAACACGGAAAAACTCAACCGGTTGTTTCTCGACGTTTTCAACCGCTTTTTGGGCGTCAGTGTTATCGACGACCGTACGAATAACCTTATGGTCTGGCAAAGAAATCATCTTGGTTACAGGCACCTGATTCACAGAGTGAAAGGTGTGCTCTGCGTATTTGGCGTCTTGCGAAATACTGTAGCTGTGAGTACCTTCCATATCTGGCGTCAGACGTTCTAAGCGACCACTGCCGTCTAGGCTGGCGCGGAACAAATAACGCTCTAACGGTGTTTCAGGTGACGCAATAAAGTAGATCCAACCGTTATCTTCGTTGACACGCAGCACTTCAACAACGTCCCAGTTACCGCGGGTAACGGCGGTGGTTCTGCCCGAGTCGCGTTGCACACGGTAAATATGGCGGTAACCACTGCGCTCGCTTAGCCAGGTAAATTCGCGACCATCATTTAAAAAGTGAATGTCGTCTACATACTCGGCCCACGAGGCGGTGCTTTCGCGTAACAGCTCCTGACTACGACCGGTTTCAATATCGCTGATAAAAGCGCGGTTAATGTGTTGTTTGCGAGTCAGTTGCTGAATTAACAGCTGCTCGCTGTTCCCGGCCCAGTTCATACGCACCAGGTAATGTTGACGCGGATCACCTGGAATATCCATCCACTGAGTTTTACCGCCGCTGGCTGGCATAACGCCAATGCGCATGGCTGCGTTGGTTTCACCCACTTTCGGGTAAGGAAATTCTTTAAGCGTAGGGTACAGCTCGTCGGTGTTATTAATCATGGTGAATACCGGCGTACCCTCTGTGTCCAGCTGCCAATAAGCAATGTGCTTGCCATTGGGGCTCCAGCGGAAACCGTCACGCAGGAAGAATTCCTCTTCATTCACCCAGTCAAAGGTGCCGTTTACAATGGTTTCGTTACCGTCACTGGTCAGGGCATTAATTGTAAAGCTGTGAAGGTTCTGCACGTAAATGTTGTTCTGCATCACATAGGCGACTTTGGTGCCCTGCGGGTTAAACTTGGCAAACTGAAGGGTCGACTCGGGAGCATTACCGCCGAGCTTTCGCAGTTCGTTGTTGCTGCGGTCTAGTACCCAGTAATCGCCTAAAGTGTGAGTACGCCATGAGCGTTTTGTATTGGTGAAAATTAATACTTTGTCGCCATCGTCGGACCAGACGTAGTCAGCAATATGCAGTGCTTTATCTCTACCCTGTGGCGTAAGCTGTTCGGCGCTGACTAACACAGTGCGTTCGTTAGTCTCCGGATGATAGCGCACAATATCGCGACCATCGGCTGAATCAGATTGTTCCAGGGTGGTGTAACCTGAGCCGTCTTCCAGCCAACGCGTAGGGGCGGGGCGATCAATGCTAAAGATGTCGCTGGCAAAGATCTTTTCAGGTGTTAGCTGGTTAGTGCCGGTAACTTCAGCCGGTTTAGATTCATCGTCTGGTTGTGTACTACCCAGGTTACTACAGGCACTTAAGGTGATAATGGCCGTAACTGCTGCCATTAAACGCAAAGAGCGAAAAGAGGTGTCAGACATGACATTTACCTTTATTCTGATTTATTAACGATTTGATAATACCGTAAAAAACGCAGGAAACCACATAAGCGTGGTTGAAGACTAGCCTAAAGCCCCAATATCCACTGTAAGCATTTTGAAAAAATTGAGGTAACAATGAGCCGTAATCCGTTATTAGAACAGAGCCAGCTTCCTGACTTTGAGCAAATTAAACCTGAGCACATTCAGCCAGCTTTGAAAGAGTGCATAGAGCATGCCCGGCAGACAATTGATGACGTGCTTGCGAGAGGAGATTTCAGCTGGAACGGCTTAATTGAGCCTTTAACCGACGCTGATGAAAAGTTAGAGCACGTGTGGGCGCCGGTGTCGCATTTAAACTCGGTTGTCAGCACGCCTGAGTTGCGTGAAGCCCATGACAGCTGCCTGCCGTTGTTGTCTGACTATGCAACTTATGTTGGTCAGCACAAAGGCTTGTTTGATGCCTACGAAACGCTGCGTAACAGTGATGAATTTGCCGAACTGACCGAAGCTCAGCAGAAGCTCATTAACGATACCTTGCGTGACTTTCGTTTGTCGGGTGTCGATTTACCCGCGGACAAAAAGAAACGCTACGCTGAAATTTCTTCTCGCCTATCTGACTTGTCGTCGACGTTCAGCAACAACTTGCTGGATGCGACTCACGCCTGGACTTGCTTAATTACGGACGAAAGTCGCTTAGCCGGACTGCCTGACAGCATTAAAGAAGCGGCGAAAGAAACAGCGGCCGATCAGGAAAAAGAAGGTTGGTTATTTACCCTGGATATCCCCAGTTACCTGCCAGTGATGCTGTATGCCGAAGACCGGGAGCTTCGCAAGGACATGTATCAGGCATTTGTAACCCGAGCGTCAGAAACTGGGCCTAACGGTGGTAAGTTTGATAACTCGGCAGTGATGGATGAGACCCTGGCTTTGCGCCATGAAATGGCTAAGTTGCTTGGCTTTAATGACTACGCCGAAATGTCGTTAGCAACGAAAATGGCGGAGTCATCCGAGCAAGTGCTGGGCTTTGTGAAAGACTTAGCTGACAAGTCGGTGTCGCAGGCAAAAGAAGAATACGCCGAGGTGGAAGCCTTTGCCAAAGAGCAAGGCGTTGAGAAAATGGAAGCCTGGGATGTGCCGTATTTCAGTGAGCAACTGAAGCAACAGCGTTATTCCATTTCCGATGAATTACTGCGCCCGTACTTCCCGGAACAGCAAGTGTTAAATGGCTTGTTTGAAGTGGTTAAGCGCCTGTTTGGCATGACGGTTAGCGAGCAAAAAGACATAAAAACCTGGCATGAGAATGTGCGCTTTTTCCGCATTCATGACGCCGATGGTCACTTGCGTGGCAGCTTTTATTTAGACTTGTATGCCCGCCAGGGTAAACGCGGCGGCGCCTGGATGGCGGACTTTGTTGGGCGTCGGGTTCATGCCGACGGTGAGCTACAAAACCCGGTGGCGTTTTTAACCTGTAACTTCAGTAAACCAGTGGGTGGTAAGCCTGCGCTCTTTACTCACGACGAAGTACTGACGTTATTCCACGAGTTTGGCCATGGTCTACACCATATGCTGACACAGGTCGATACGGCAGGGCTTTCTGGTATTAACGGTGTTGAATGGGATGCCGTAGAGCTGCCAAGTCAGTTTTTAGAGAACTGGTGTTGGGAGCCGGAGGCATTGGCGCTTATTTCTGGTCATTATGAAACCGGCGAACCATTACCACAGGAACTGCTGGATAAAATGCTGGCGGCACGTAACTACCAGTCGGCGATGCAAATGATGCGTCAGTTAGAGTTTTCGCTGTTTGATATGCGTATTCACCACGAGTTTGATGAAAGCAAAGGCGCACGTATTAGCGAAATTTTGAGTGAAGTTCGCGAGCAGACCTCAGTACGTATTCCGCCGGAGTACAATCGGTTCCAGCACAGCTTTGGTCATATCTTTGCCGGTGGTTATGCTGCGGGGTACTACAGCTACAAATGGGCGGAAGTATTGTCGTCAGATGCATTCGCACGCTTTGAAGAAGAAGGTATTTTCAGTGCCGCAACCGGGCGTGACTTCCTGCAAGTTATTCTGGAGCGCGGTGGTAGCCGTAAAGCCGGAGACTTATTCCAGGAATTCAGGGGGCGTGAGCCTAGCGTGGAACCGTTGCTAAGACATAGCGGCATTAAAGCTGCGTAAATGAAGTGTCATGCCGTAGCCTGGTGTTATTTACGTCAGGCTACGTTCGCCATCACAATATTAACGAGGCCAACTAAACCAAGTACAAACAAAATGGTAAGAATAACGCCAATGATTATGTAGGCTTTGGGGCTTCCGTGCTGGAAGTCGCGTTGGCGGTTTTTTTCAGTTTGCACACCCAGAAACGCAGCCAGGACACTTACAACCATACTGACAATGCCGAGCTTAGGTGCTTTGTTATCGGAAGAATCTGACATTAATCGGTGTATTCGTTTTGGTAACGTTTTTTGCTGCTATCGCTTGAGCTTGAGATTAACTCAACCAAATCGAAAAAGTGGAACTGTACCGAACGACTGTCACCGGTTAACCAACTAAACCAGGTAACTTGCTCTGCTGCTAATTGGCACTGAGTTGAATTACTGTTTTGTTCGGATTCAGTCATAAGTTGTTGGCATTTTTGGGTAGCATTTTGTTGGGCCATAAGAGACGACGGGCTCACCAAAGCAAATGCGGTAAACGCAGCTAATGCCAGTGAAGTAATCATTGTGAGTAGTCGCATAAAGCCTCTCCAAAATCTAGATTGACCAATTTATCAGCGATTTTGTAAAAATTCTAGTCATCGATGCGAATTTTTTTGTCCGGGGTTAACTGCTACAATAACGCTCTTTTTTAATCAAGGTCGGGAAAACGAACGATGAAACCACTAATTGCGCCATCTATACTGTCGGCAGACTTCGCCCGTTTAGGTGAAGAGGTAGATGCGGTATTAAGTGCAGGTGCCGATGTTGTACATTTTGACGTTATGGATAATCATTATGTCCCTAACCTGACTATCGGGCCTATGGTTTG
>NZ_DFTS01000019.1:33284-41020 GCF_002383015.1 Idiomarina sp. UBA4206 | reverse complement strand
TGTAAAGCGCTGAGAGACTACGGTATCAAAGCGCCTATCGACGTACATTTGATGGTGAAGCCTGTTGATCGGATTATTCCTGACTTTGCAGAAGCCGGTGCTTCCATTATTACTTTCCACCCAGAAGCTTCCGATCACGTTGATAGGACTTTGCAGCTCATCCATGAAAGTGGTTGTCAGGCTGGGTTGGTTTTAAACCCCTCGACGTCTTTGTATCACCTTGATCATGTAATGGATAAAGTCGATGTGATTTTGCTGATGTCAGTAAATCCGGGCTTTGGAGGGCAGTCATTTATTCCTTCAACTCTGGATAAGTTGAGAGCTGTGCGTAAACGTATAGAAGAGAGCGGTCGTGATATCCGTCTGGAAGTCGACGGTGGAGTTAAGGTTTCAAATATTGGTGAAATTGCGGAAGCTGGCGCGGATATGTTCGTTGCGGGTTCAGCTATTTTTAATACGGATGATTACGCCAGTGTCATCCAGACAATGCGCGATGAAATCGCTGCGGTAACAGGTTCGTAGAGGAATAAGAATGTCTAAACCAATTGTATTAAGTGGTTGTCAGCCGTCAGGGCAGTTGTCTATTGGTAATTACATTGGCGCATTACGTCAGTGGGTCAACATGCAGGATACTCACGACTGCAAGTTCATGCTGGTTGATCAGCACGCAATTACCGTGCGCCAGGAACCTGAAAAACTGCAGCAGGCAACACTGGATGGTCTGGCTTTGTATTTAGCCTGCGGCCTGGACCCTGAGAAAAGTACCGTTTTCATTCAGTCGCATGTTCCAGAACATACTCAGCTGGCCTGGGTTCTCAATTGTTACACGCAAATGGGTGAGCTCAACCGCATGACGCAGTTTAAAGATAAGTCTCAGCGTCACGCTAATAATATTAATGCGGGACTGTTTACCTACCCGGCGCTGATGGCGGCAGACATTCTGTTGTATCAGGCAAACGAAGTGCCGGTTGGTGATGACCAGAAGCAGCACCTGGAAATGACACGCAATGTGGCCGAACGCTTCAATAATCTGTACGGCAATATTTTCACCATTCCAGAGCCAATGATTCCAAAAGTGGGTGCGCGGGTCATGTCGCTGCAGGAGCCGACTAAGAAAATGTCTAAGTCGGACGACAATCCAAATAATTTTGTTGGCTTACTGGAAGAGCCGAAGAAAATTCTGAAGAAAATAAAGAAAGCCGTTACCGACTCCGATGAGCAGGCACGCATTTACTTTAATCCTGAGGAGAAGCCCGGCGTTTCAAATTTACTCAGCATTATGTCCGCAGCTACCGGTAAGTCAATTGACGAACTGGTACCGGAGTATGAAGACAAAATGTACGGACATTTAAAAGTCGATGTAGCGGAATCTGTGGTTGCTATGCTTGAGCCTATTCAGCAGCGATATCACGAAATGCGTAATGATCAGGCGTTCTTGCAGCAAGTTATGAAGCAAGGGGCTGATAAAGCACGTGAAGCCTCAGCAAAAACTTTGTCAGATGTTTATAAAGCGGTAGGTTTTGTACCTTACCCTGGGTAATCGTCATTATGGTGAGTGAGTCTCCGGAACAGCGCGAAACAAGGGGGTTGTCAGGCAGCGATGAAACTTTGGCAAACTCTATAGCATGATCGTACTAATTGATAACTTCGACTCATTTACTCACAACCTGGCTCGCTATTTCCGTGAATTGGGGGAAGATGTTGTTGTTTTTCGTAACAATGAAATAACAGTTCCGGGCATTGAAGAACTCTCTCCGAAAGCTCTTGTGATATCTCCCGGACCTTGCACACCCAACGAGTCCGGCGTGTCTTTGGCCGCTATTCAACACTTTGGAAAGAAGCTTCCGATACTGGGCGTTTGTCTTGGGCACCAGGCATTAGCTCAGGTATTTGGCGCCAAAGTTGTCCGCGCCGAAAAAGTGATGCATGGAAAAACGTCGGTTATTCGACACACCGGTAACGGACTGTTCCAGCAGTTAGACAATCCTCTTGAAGTGACACGCTACCATTCGTTGGTAGTTTGCCCGGCCAGTTTGCCAACAGATTTCTTAATTGATGCCGATACAGAGAGCGAACGGGGAACGTTGGAAATTATGGCTATTAGGCATAGGGACTTACCTTTATTTGGCGTACAGTTCCACCCAGAGTCGGTAATGACAGCTCAGGGTCATAATTTGTTAGCGAATTTTTTACGTTATATACGATAATCAGTAAGTAGCATTTGTGGAGTTTATTCAACATAATGCTGCCGCAGTTCAGTTAATATAGAGGTAGTATGTTCCACTTTTTTGCGGGTACCACGGAAGGCGGCAGTAATGACCCGGCCCTGCGTTTAGAAAAACGTTTTATCAACTATTTGATAAGTTTTCCGTTTGCGCGCAAAGCTCGTTCAAAGGCTGACGGTACCGACGAGGAAGACAAAGAGCAGTTACGTAAACTGCTGGAAGTGGAGCGTCTGAACTATGAAGAACGTGATCGTAAGGCCCAGGCGCGCCAACGTTACGCTGACCGTATTTCTGACGAACTGCATGAAGAGATCTACCACCGCGCATTGAAAACGATAGATGACGGCGATTACATTCGCGAACGTCTGATACCGCTTCCTGAGAAACTGCCTGAGCTACTTGATACTCTGAGTCTGAAAGCCGCTTCTATGCGTCGCATTGAGTCAGTGGTGCAAGGTATGGACTGGTTTCACACGGGGTTACTTCGAACGGTCAATCAACCCCCTTTTATCGATCGCAACAAGCAGGTAAAAATTGATAATTTACGTGTTGCCATGAGTTTTGTGGGCACCGAAAACCTGCGACTGTTAGCGCCCGCATACATCATGCAAAACTGGCTGCCTCCGGCTGCACAACCTTTCATGTTGTTCCGTCGTAAAATTTGGGAACACTCTTTGGGGACGGCTATTGCAGCGCATAACATTGCGGTAGAGCGTAAGCTGCGGGATCCGGTACTTGCTTATACTATTGGCATGTTCCATGAGCTTGGGAAAATAGCGTTAACCAAACTGTATCTTCGCTTATTCGACGACGTGCAACGTGAATTTGCGATGCAAAGTGTGAACGATAAATCACCTGAGCGGCATAATACGATTGTAAAACTGACTCCGGATGAGCGCTTTTTACGCGACTTAATGTTGGAAAAGGACAAAGACGTCAGTTACCTGGTGGCTGAAGGCTGGGGTTTGAAACGCGTTCCTGTTAGTAAACACCTGTTAGCTTTCACTCAAAGTCAGACCGCAGAGAATGAATCTGATTACGCGCAAGCTCTGGCGCAGGCAAACGCCTATTGTGAATTCAGAATGTTAAGAGAAGTGGACTTAGCTAGCCTGGAAGAAGGTAAACACCTGTTGAATAAGTACTCGATAACAGCAGACACCATTGCACGCTTAAATAATGTGAGTTTAAAGCGACCGCCTATTGTTGTGCCGGAGTAAAGGGTTAACACTCAAACTCTGTGTCTATCAACAGATGGTCGAATACATTATTAATATGAGCTTCATCGTCGGTGAAGCGGACTCCAACACTGATCATCCCTCGTTCTTTGCGTTGGTTCATAATTTGGCCTGAAAGGCTCAGTGCTTCTTTATGCGCGCCAGAACCAATGCCCACCTTAATATTCATATGAGTAACATTGCCGGCTTCATTGGGCGTGGCTTTAAAAACGATCCTGCATCCGGCGGAAGAGATATCGACAATGACGCCACTGGCGAGCTTTTTCTTAGTGCTTGCCTGGCTATTGTCCGCAGTGACATCAACCGGAATGTGGGTGCGTACTCGCTTTTGCGCTCTTAACGCCCTGTTCTCAACTTGCTCAGGGTATTCTAAGTACAACAACCTGAACGGGAAGTTAGTTACCGCTCTAATTTTCGTTTTAAACGCAATACACTCGCCGGTCTCTCCCTCTAAAACCAATCGGACAATAACCGGGTTACCCTCAAATAAAACGTCTGAATAGCTCCCTTCTGTGCGGGGGTTGGGCTGTTTTAATAAAAGGTATTTGCCGGTGTCAAAACCGACCAGCTGGAGTTTTGTGCGTACTTTCGCTGCGGATGCAAACTCTACATCAATCATATCGCCTGGACGTAAGTAAGCCAGCTTTAGCTGTGGTTGAGAAGGGGATTCCAGAGTTGGGGTCTGATTGTCCATAGTATTCTCTGTCGCCGAGCATTCATTCAATAAACTTCAGGCTAAGGTAAGTACTAATAAAAAGCAATGCAATTTTGCGTAGGTAAATGTTACAAGGTGTTTAACAAGTTATCTTGAGAAAAAATTATGACTAAAGATTCATTCTTTCTGCATGCATTAGCATAACTATTCGTATCTGATGCAAGAAAAGCGTAAAGCCCCGTTTTAAGCGATTTATAACGGAATTATCACAGACAAAGTGAACAAATTTTGGCATAATAGCGGGCTACTTTGAGAAATGAATTTGTTGACACCTTTGTTAACTCGCTAAGGCGATAAGGACGAGAGTAATGGCAGACAATATGACAGTAAACCGTGAAATGTTTAATGACGTAATGGTTCCCAACTATAACCCTGCATCAATGATCCCGGTAAAGGGCGAAGGCGCCCGGGTATGGGACCAGGACGGTCGTGAATACGTTGACTTTGCAGGCGGTATTGCTGTGAACTGTCTTGGTCATTGCCACCCGGCGATGGTGTCAGCTCTGCAGGAACAGAGCCAGAAGCTTTGGCATTTAAGTAATGTGTTTACTAACGAGCCGGCAATTCGTCTGGCGAAAAAGCTGACCGAGGCAACTTTTGCTGATCGTGTTTACTACGCTAACTCAGGCGCTGAAGCCAACGAAGCGGCATTAAAACTGGCGCGTCGCTGGGCGATTGAAAAGCACGGCGAACATAAACAAAAAATCATTGCTTTCACTAAAGGCTTCCACGGGCGTACTTTCTTTACGGTAACCGTTGGTGGTCAACCAGCATACTCTGATGGTTTTGGACCGAAACCTGGCGGTGTTGATCATGTTGATTACAACAATATTGATGCGCTAAAGGCGCTGATTTCTGATGACACTTGTGCTGTCATGATGGAACCGCTGCAAGGTGAAGGTGGCGTGGTTAGCCCTGACGTGGAGTTTGTGAAAGCGGTACGTGAACTTTGTGACCAGAACAACGCGTTGCTCATTTTTGATGAAGTGCAAACGGGTTTTGGCCGTACCGGTAGCCTTTATGCTTATGAGCAGTTGGGTGTTACACCGGACATTCTGACGTCAGCGAAAGCATTGGGCGGCGGTTTCCCTATTGGCGCTATGCTAACAACAACTGAAATTGCAGAGCATCTTAAACCAGGTACACACGGCAGTACTTACGGCGGAAACCCGCTGGCTTGTGCTGTGTCAGAAGCGGTGTTCGATATTGTTAATACCAAAGAAACTCTGGATGGCGTTAAGCAACGCGAGCAGTGGTTTAAAGAGCAGCTGGCGGCAATTAACGAAAAATATAACGTGTTTAGCGAAATTCGTGGCCAGGGTCTATTGCTTGGTGCGGCAATGAATAAAGAATACGAAGGACGCGCACGCGACTTCCTATTAGCGGGCCAGGAGCATGGCGTAATGGTTTTAATTGCCGGCGCTAATGTCGTGCGCTTTACCCCGTCACTGGTTATTTCTGAAGAAGACGTAAAAGAAGGCCTGCAGCGCTTTGAAAAAGCCGTCGCTCAGGTTGTCGGTCAATAACTGAGGCTGTTTTATGTTGCTAATCAGACCCATTAAGCCGTCAGATTACGAAGCGTTATATCAGTGCGCGATTGAGTCCGGTCATGGTTTTACTTCCTTACCGGTAGACCAATCGCTGCTGGAGCGTCGTATTAATGCGGCGCAAAAAGCTTTTGCTAAAGACACCGTTGAAACACCCGGTGATGAAAGCTACCTGTTTGTTATGGAAGATACTGAAACTGGTACTATTGCAGGTGTTAGTGGTATCGAAGCTGCGGTGGGTTTGAATGAAGCCTTCTGGCATTACCGTTTGGGTAAAGTTGTGCATCATTCAGAGAAGCTGAATATCTATAATGCGCTGGAAACTCTTACTCTGTGTAATGACTACACCGGTGTTTCCGAGCTATGCACGTTGTTTTTGCGAGAACCTTACCGACACAACATGAACGGACGTACATTGTCACGCTTCCGCATGTTATTTTTGGCGCAATTTAAGCAACGTTTCAGTGACTGGGTAATAGCCGAAATGCGCGGTGTTTCAGATGAAAATGGAGATTCGCCATTCTGGAACTGGCTGGAAGAGAACTTTTTCTCAATGGACTTTCCAAAAGCCGACTACTTGAGTGGTATTGGAGATAAAGTCTTTATTTCTGAGCTGATGCCGCGTTTTCCTATTTACACCAATCTACTGAGTAAAGAGGCACAAGCGGTTATCGGTAAAGTACACGACAACACTCGCCCGGCCCTTAAACTGTTGGAATCGGAAGGTTTTCGTTTCCGTGGTTTTGTGGACATTTTTGACGCCGGACCAACGGTTGAAGCGGAAGTTTGTAATCTCAACAGTGTGCGTAACAGCCGTTTAGTGCCGGTAGTAGTGCGCGATTCGGTAGCAGAAGGTGAGGGTGTTCCTCATATTGTGTGTAATACGCAGTTGAAGAACTTCCGTGCGACAAAGCTTTCTTTGCCAGAAGGCGCAGAAGAACTCATATTGACGACAGAACAAGCACAGGCAATGCATTTAGAAAGCGGCGATGAAGCCCGCATTGTTGCACTCTAAGCAGGAGTATTTGTATGACGAACAGTATTCAATTTATCGATGGTTGTTGGGAAGCAGGCGAAGGCCAGTTATTTAAATCAATTGATCCGGCCCGTAACGAAGCTATCTGGAGCGGTGAATCCGCCAGTGAAGATCAGGTAGAAAAAGCGGTAATGGCTGCTCGCAAAGCCTTTCCTGACTGGGCGGGCCGTAGCGTCGAAGAGCGCTTAGCCATCTGCAAAAAGTTTTCAGCGTTACTTGAAGAAAATAAAGAGCACTTGGCGCAGGTTATGGCAAAAGAAACCGGCAAACCTGTGTGGGAAACCCGTACCGAAGTGGGCGCTATGATGGGCAAAGTCGCGATTTCTGAGCGTGCTTACCATGAGCGCACCGGCACCGTGGAAAATGAAATGCCGGGGGCTAAAGCCTTTATTCGTCATAAACCTCACGGTGTGGTTGCTGTCTACGGCCCTTATAACTTTCCGGGACACTTGCCAAACGGGCACATTGTACCAGCACTGATTGCCGGTAACACGGTAGTGTTTAAGCCAAGTGAACTCACACCAATGGTTGCTCAGGAAACCATTAAGTTATGGGAACAAGCAGGCATTCCAGCCGGCGTTTTGAACCTGGTTCAGGGCGAAGTTGAAACCGGCAAAGCACTATCGGCACACCCTCAAATTGATGGCTTGTACTTCACCGGCTCATCAAACACCGGGCACTTGTTGCACAAACAATTTGGCGGTCGTCCAGACAAAATTCTTGCGTTGGAAATGGGCGGTAATAACCCGTTGCTGGTTACTAACGTTGCTGACATTGATGCGGCGGTTCATAACATCGTACAGTCAGCTTTTATTACCTCAGGTCAGCGTTGCACATGTGCACGCCGCTTGTTCATTGAAGACTCAGAACAGGGTCGCGCAGTGCTTGAGCGTTTAATTGAAGTGACTGAAAACATTTTGGTCGATGACTACGAAGCAGACCCTCAGCCGTTTATGGGCGCAATGATTTCTGCTAAAG
>NZ_DFTS01000019.1:29603-33189 GCF_002383015.1 Idiomarina sp. UBA4206 | reverse complement strand
CCGCAATGATTTCTGCTAAAGCTGCGGGCGAAATGGTCGATGCACAAAATGAGCTGCTGCATAAAGGCGCTAAGTCATTAGTGCGCATGAAGCAGGCTGACTCGAAGAAAGGTTTTGTAACCCCGGGCATTGTCGATGTTACCGGCGTTGAAGACCTGCCGGATGAAGAGCATTTTGGTCCGTTACTAAAAGTGTATCGCTTTAAAGATATTGATGAAGCCATCAAAGAAGCGAACAACACACGTTACGGCCTATCTGCCGGTGTGCTTTGTGACGATGAACAAACGTATCGTTACTTTTTCAAACATATTCGCGCAGGTATTGTGAATTGGAATAAGCCGATTACTGGTGCCAGCAGTGCCGCACCTTTCGGCGGCATTGGAGCAAGTGGTAACCATCGTGCCAGTGCTTACTATGCGGCCGACTACTGTGCGTATCCGGTTGCGTCAGTAGAAGCTGACAGCATGAGTTTACCTGAGAATTTAGCGCCAGGGCTTAAATTTTAATCACAATCTGTGCTAGTTTATCGGCTGGGCAACGTGAATGGTTGCCTGGCCGCGTGACAAAGAGAAGCAGATGATAGTTGAAACAGACGGATATATTGAGCTCATCCAGTACCTGACAGGTCAGTTACCGGTCTTTACTGAGCAGGGTAATAGCGCGAAAACAGCCGATTACACCTTACGTGACTTAATGGAAGAGCGCTTATCAGAAAGCATGATGGCGGTTTTTGAGCAAAACGAGCTTGATCAGGAAGTGCGTCTGGATATTGTCCGTGAAACCGACGCTATTGTTTACGATTTAGAAGAAGTGTTATCTAAAGTTCTGGATACACACCCAACCCCTCAGCAGGAAGCTTTCATTAATGAGTTTGTCGGCCTGGTGAAAAACCTTTTTGATGAACGCCTGCAAAGTTACCGGCTATAGTTTTTAAGCACTCCAGTAAGGATTCTCCTAATGTCAGCAAATAATATGAGCGCGAAGGTTGCCTGGGTTGATGATATGACCTTTGTGGCTACATCAGGTAGTGGTCACCAGGTGGTTATGGACGGTGACAGCCCGGGAAATGCGCCAAGTCCAATGGAAATGGTGCTGATGTCCGCAGGAAGTTGTGCATCGGTTGATGTTGTCAGCATCCTTAAAAAAGCCAAACAAAACCTACACCGCTGTTACTGCGAGTTATCCGGTAAGCGGGCGGAGTCCGTCCCTAAAGTTTTTACCGAAATTCATTTAGAGTTTGTTGTGGTGGGTGAAGACATTAACGAAAAGCATGTTGAGCGTGCAGTGAAGCTTTCAGCCGATAAATATTGTTCTGTTGCTAAAATGCTGGAAGCTTCCGTTAAAATGACACACAGCTATCGCATTGAATCTCCTCAGAAAGACGACTGACCTTTGAATTACCGACACATTTTTCACGCGGGCAACTTTGCGGATGTTTTTAAACATTTGCTGCAGGCCCGTGCACTTGAGTACTTTCAGCAGAAGAACAAGCCATATTTTGTACTGGATACCCATGGTGGTATTGGCTATTACGATTTACAAGGTGACGAAGCCGTTAGAACAGCCGAAGCCGAACAAGGTATTGTGCGCTTTGCTGAGCAAGCGACAGATGAGCCCTTAGCAAAACAGTATTTACGAATTGTCAGTGGTCTTAACCCAGGCAGTGAGAGTTTGCGTTATTACCCGGGGTCGCCCGTGTTAACCTCAGAGTTTCTGCGCGAGGGGGACCGGCTGGTTGTTTGTGAATTGCACAAAGAAGATGCAGAAACGCTTAAACAGACGCCTTTAGGAAAACATAAACAGGTGCAGGTACTGGCGCCGGTGAATGGGTATGAAGCGGTTCGTTCACAATTGCCCCCAATTGAAAAGCGGGGCCTGGTTCTGATTGATCCCCCGTTTGAAAATACAAGCGAATTCGATGACGTGGTTGATGCTCTTAAACAGGGTTTGAAGCGCTGGAAAAGCGGCAGTTTCGCGGTTTGGTACCCAATAAAAGACGAGTTGAAAACAGCGGCTTTTCATCGTGATGCTGCGGCTCTTCCGGGGATTCCTAAAACCATGATAATGGAGCTCAACATACGAACAAACGATGAACGTAAAGGTCTCCATGGCTGTGGCTTTCTTTGGGTGAATCCGCCTTATGGTGTCGTTCAGGACAGTGAGCAATTACTGCCTTTGTTATGCAAAACATTAGCGCAGGACAAAGGTGCGAATTTTCACAGCCGCTGGCTGGTTGGTGAGTAGTTACTTACTTGATATCCAGTCAACCTGACGTCGTACCTGGTTTTTCCTTTCCATAATTTGTTCAATAAGCGGCGTTAAAATCAATTCCATAGCTAACGCCATTTTGCCGCCGGGCACAACCAGCGTGTTGGTCCTCGACATAAACGAGCCATCAATCATTTGCAGATAATACGGGAAGTCGACGTTTTTAATGCCGCGAAAACGTATGACAACAAAACTCTCATCCAGCGATGGTATGTCTTTTGCGCTGAACGGGTTTGAGGTATCGACAGTGGGAACCCGCTGAAAGTTAATATGAGTTCTCGAGAATTGCGGCACAATATGGTGAATGTAATCTTCCATACCACGCACGATACTGGTCGTTACCGCTTCACGTGAGTGACCGCGCTCAGATGTGTCACGAATCAGTTTCTGGATCCATTCCAGGTTAACGATGGGTACCATACCTATCAGCAGGTCGACATACTGCGCAACATCGTAACCATTACCACAGACACCGCCATGTAAACCTTCGTAGAATAAGGCATCGGTGCTCTCTGGAAGCTCTTCCCATGGGGTGAACGTGCCGGGCATCTGGTTATAAGGCACGGCATCGTCAAAGCTGTGTAAGTAACGACGAACTTTACCGTTACCAGTTTGCGAGTATGAACGAAATAAAGACTCCAGACGGTCGAAGTCGTTGGCTTCAGCTCCAAAGTAACTGATATGCCGCCCTTGCTCTTGCGCTTTGCGAATGGCCAAATCCATTTCGGGGCGAGAATAGCGATGAAAACTGTCGCCTTCCACAAAGGCGGCGCTGACATCTAACGAGCGAAAGATGTGGCGTACCGCCTGACCTGTTGTGGTAGTTCCTGCTCCTGATGAACCGGTAACGGCAATTATCGGGTGCTTCGATGACATAACATTCTCGCAAACTAAATAAGAACAGTTGTTATACTGACCTGTTTTACCAAGGTCAAGGTAAACTCGATGACTTTAATAGTGAGGTGGCGGTGGTTCAGCGGCCGGATCGGAGTCAGTTGACTGATTCTCCTGCATTTGTTTTAAGCGTTTGCCCAGCCACCGAATCTGCTTTTGCATTTCAGTCATTTGTTGAGTTTGTTCGGTAACCAGCTTATTTAATGAGTTGATGGTGTCTTCCTGAAAGGTGAGCTGCATTTCCAGGTTATCCAACTGCGCTTCAATTTTTTCTATTGTCATTCTTTACTACCTGTTAAATCAATATTCCACCACTCGGCGAGGCCGGCAGAACTTTCACTAATAACCATTTGTTCTTCTTCATCGAAGACGACAGATAACACAGAAGCGTTGCTTGGGCGGCCACCGTCGCGTAAATCTACCC
>NZ_DFTS01000019.1:25723-29508 GCF_002383015.1 Idiomarina sp. UBA4206 | reverse complement strand
GCCAATGCGAGAGTTGTTTCCCTGTCGCTGTGTCCCAAATTGCAATTTGACGTGATGGTGACCCGGTAAGGAGATAGTCACCGGATGCGCTAAAGCGAGCGGCGCTAAAAACTTTATGACGCTCCATGAATTTAAGTTTGGAAACGGTTTTTCCATCAGGGAGAGAGCGGATAACGGCGTTATCGGTAGCGTCTGCAATAAATGCGAAATGTCCATCGGGGTGCAGAGCAACCTGCGTGGTGCGTCCGTCTAGTGGCCAGCGGTGGACAATTTGTCCGCTACGGGTATCCCATAGTATGGCTGAGTGATCATTAGAACCGCTGAGCACATAAAAACCGTTGGGAGAAATATCCAGTGCATTAATGGTTTCGGTATGACCATAAAATTCAATGCGCCGACCTGGAGCAGGGTTAAAAGCAACCTGTGTGCCATCACGCTTGCCCAGCACCACTGTTCCGCCCTTTTTACTGACGACAAGCTTTTGTATACCCCCGGAACCTATTTTCCAGAACCCTAAGTTTTCGCCGCTCTCAATGTCCCACATGGAGAACTCTTTACGAGAAGCAGCGACGGCAACTGCGCCATCTGCGCTGATATCAACATCGATAATTTGCGAAACTTCACTTTCATTATGTTGCCACTGATACTTTGCATTGGTGGCGTAACGTGGCCAAAGCAGTAACCCGGTCTCATCTGTAGAAACCAGACTGAAACTGCCATCATCAGCTATATCGGCGGCGTAGGTGCCATTTTCCGCATGAATTGCTTTATTGACCTTCTCTGGTGATGGTTGGCAACCTGCCATGGCAATGAGCAGCATGAGTGCGCTGCACAGCTTGAGAAAAGGCATAGGCAAGTTCCTTATGGTTGTGTAGTATGGGTCTGTTACATAACACTATTATGGCATAGTCCGAAAGGATGCAAGACGATAATTGGAGAAAACGATGAAACAACTGATGAAGCCGTTAGCTATCTCAGCCATCGCGCTGGCGCTGACTGCTTGTTCACAAGAGAAATTTCCTGCTAATGACACTGAATTAGTTGATGAGAAAGATAAGCAGGCGTATGCCTTAGGCTCGTCTGTTGGTGGCTTTATCGCGCGTAACCTGGAGCGTCAGGAAGAAGCGGATTATATGCTTGAGCGTGATGTTGTTATTGCCGGCTTTGTCGATGCGATAAAAGGTGATCCTCAACTGACTGATGAAGAAGCAGAAGAAATTCTAAACGCGATGCGTCAGGAAGTCATGGAACAGCGCCAAAACGTTTTAGGTAAAAAGTCAGAAGAAGAAGGCAAGGCTTATTTAGCTGAAAACGCGAAGAAAGAAGGTGTGCAAACCACTGACTCAGGTCTTCAGTACGAAGTGCTGGAAGAAGGTGATGGAGTCAGCCCTTCAGAAACCGACATGGTTGAAGTTCACTATGAAGGTACGCTGGTAAATGGCGAGGTGTTTGACAGCTCTTACGAGCGTGGCGAGCCAACATCATTTCCATTGAACCGCGTTATTCCTGGCTGGACAGAAGGTTTGCAGCTGATGAAAGAAGGCGGTAAATATCGCTTCGTGATTCCGGCTGAACTGGCTTATGGTGAGCGCGAAGTGGGTGGTGGCCAGATACCACCAAATTCAACGCTAATTTTTACTGTTGAATTGCTGAATGTTCAAAAAGACGAACTGGATACAGAACAAAAGTAAGAACGGCTTAGTTGATAAAAGCGCCGGTAGATTTGCCGGCGCTTTTTTGTTGGTAACTGTGCTAGGCGGGTATTAGGTTATGTTCGTCTAAATGGTTGAGGAGTTTATCTTCAAATTCCATTCTTAACTCAAGCGCCTCGCCTAATGCAGATAAATCTCTATCGAAGGTTTCACAGTGGTCCGTGGAACTGATATCCCCGTATTTATCGTTAAAGTCTAAGGCAATCTCGGTCGTGTCAGAAATTAAAGGAAATAGCTCATCGGCTAGGTCATCAACAGAGTTTCCCTGCGAGCTGGCCTTGCGCACAATTTGATCATAAATTTCAAAATGACCGCTTGATACATAGTCGACCAGCTGACCGCAAAAGTTCCGGATATCGACAACATCAGGTAAGCCTTGACGGATGCTTTCGTAAGGAGGGAGCGCGGCAAGCTTAAAGTAATTAACTAATAAGTCCTGGCGTTCAGACAACCAGATATCGATACTTTTATGAGCGCCACCCCAGCGCTTTTTTGCCTGCTCATTACGGCTTAACATGATACTCTCCGTTTATAGTTTCAGTACCTAATGTAAATTCAGAAGCATTAGAACTCAACTGATTTTACAGAAAACTCAGCGGATTCGATACGCGGAATTATTATGGCCACTTTGTATTCAAAACCTGCAGATGATGAACCAGCATGGTGGTTCGTCGTCAGCTCCGATCACCTTTTCTTAGATGCTGCCGGCGAAGTGCCATTTGGCTGTTTACAGGAGCTAAGCTTCCCGGATTTGGATGAATACCGGGTTGTCGAGATAGGTGAGCTGCGTGAGCGCAGTTGCTATCTGGTAATGGCAGATTACATGGATGAGCAATTTACAGGAGGTGAGTTTGCTCCCTTGCGACAGCTTCTTGCCGTTGAAGACATGGAAAAGTTTGCAATGGCTGGCAGGGCACGCCAGTTCAGTGACTTCCTCAATACACACCGGTTCTGCGGTCGCTGTGGTGCGCGGATGCAGGCTATCGAATGGGAATTGGCAATGCACTGCAACCAATGCCAGCATCGCTGTTACCCCAGAGTGTCGCCGTGCATTATTGTGGCTATTCGCAAAGGCGATAACATTTTATTGGCTCAGGGTAAGCGACATAAAGCCGGACTGCACTCCATTCTCGCTGGCTTTGTTGAGGCGGGTGAGAGTCTGGAGCAGGCATTAGAGCGAGAAGTTCATGAGGAAGCAGGAATTCGCGTTAAGAACATTCAATACCATTTGAGTCAGCCCTGGTCTTTCCCTCATTCATTGATGATGGGGTTTACCGCTGAGTGGGCAGAAGGTGAGCTGCATATTGACCCACACGAACTGATTACCGGCGACTGGTTTGCTTTTGATAATCTGCCCATGATCCCCCCCGAGGGAACCATAGCAAGAACCTTGATTGATCTCTCTCAAAAGAGGTAAGCACAAGTTTTCATGGAGCCAATGCCTGCGGACTGATAAAATACCGGGCATTGATGTTGATTAAAAATTGGATTCGCTATGACCGCTCCGGCGCTTAAAAATGATCGTTACCTTCGTGCATTGGCAAAACAACCTGTTGATCGCACTCCCGTCTGGATGATGCGTCAGGCTGGACGCTATTTACCTGAGTATAAAGAAGTGCGCGCGCAGGCAGGCGACTTTATGTCACTATGCCGCAATACTGAACTCGCTTGCGAAGTGACCATGCAGCCGTTGCGCCGGTTTGACCTGGATGCCGCCATACTCTTCAGTGATATTCTGACCATTCCTGACGCCATGGGTCTGGGCTTATATTTTGAAACAGGTGAGGGGCCAAAGTTTAAAGACCCGGTACGCAGTATGGCCGCTATTAAAAACCTGGCCGTGCCCGATATGGAAGACGAGCTGGGTTACGTTATGGATGCCGTGCGTGCTATCCGTCATGAACTGAATGGCAGTGTGCCGCTTATTGGTTTCTCTGGAAGCCCATGGACACTGGCGACCTATATGGTTGAAGGTGGCAGCACCAAAAACTTTTCTAAAGTGAAGCAGCTAATGTTTGCTGACCCTGAAGCCATGCATACCTTGCTGAATGTATTGGCTGAATCAGTGACCCG
>NZ_DFTS01000019.1:23365-25561 GCF_002383015.1 Idiomarina sp. UBA4206 | reverse complement strand
AGTCGGTCATGATATTCGATACCTGGGGCGGTGTTCTCTCTCCGCGCGACTACAAAGCATTCTCTCTGGCTTATATGAAAAAAATTGTGGCTGGCCTTACACGGGAAGCCGACGGACGCAAAGTGCCTGTTACGTTATTTACTAAAAATGGCGGGCAATGGCTGGAAGCTATGGCGGCGACTGGTGCGGATGCGCTGGGTGTTGACTGGACAACCGACTTAGGTGATGCCAGAGGGCGTGTCGGCGGGCAAGTTGCTCTACAGGGTAATATGGACCCCAGCGTGCTTTATGCTAAGCCAGAGCGTATTGAAGAAGAAGTACAAACCATATTACAAAGCTATGGTTCAGGTACCGGCCATGTTTTCAACTTAGGCCATGGCATCCATCCTGAGGTTGACCCGGAACACGCCGCTGCTTTTATTAACGCCATTCATAAATACAGCCCAGCGTTTCATTCAAACGACTGAATTTGCGATTAAACCGCTATAATCCTCGTTAAGTGCACCGCCTTTTGGGCGGTGTTTTGCGTACAATGGTCTATGTTAAAGGCGTTGTATTATGAACTTAGAGGTAAACATGGCGAAACGTTCCTGGATAAACCCTATCACTATTGTTGTCGTTATTTTAATTGCGGCAGCTGTGTATTTGTTTGGGTTCCCTCCTGAAGAAAAGGTTGAAGAGGGCAAGGAACAGACTGTCCCGGTCAAAATTCAGACCGCTGAAATTAGTGAGTTCCGCGATACCATTGAAGCGCTTGGCACCGCCATGGCCAATGAAACGGTTCGTATTACCGCGCAAACTCAGGACGTTGTTGAAAAAATTTATTTTGAAAGCGGCGACTTAGTTGAGCAGGGACAACTGCTTGCTGAGTTAAATGCTCGCAAAGAAGTTGCCCGTGTGCAGCAGCTTAAGTTTAGTTTGGATGAAGCCAAACGTCAGCTTGAACGAGTCAGTGAACTACGCCGCGGTAATGCTGCATCGCAACAACAGTTCGACGAGCAACAAGTACGTGTTAATGGTCTGCAGGCTGACTTAGAAGTGGCTGAAGCGACATTACGCGAAATGAAAATTTATGCGCCGTTTTCAGGCCGTGTGGGTATTCGTGAAATTAGTGCAGGTTCCTTAGTCAGCCCCGGCGATGTGTTTACAACGCTGGATGACATCAAGCCCATTAAAGTCGACTTTAGTGTTCCGGAACGCTATTTCGCCAGTATTGCCGTAGATCAGGAAGTGATTACCCGCAGCCGGGCTTACCCGGGAGAACAGTTTGTCGGACGTATTTCCAGTATTGATTCGCGCGTTGATCCCGTGACTCGTTCCGTGAAAGTGCGCGCTAAAATTGATAATGATGATGAGCGTCTGCGTCCGGGGATGTTGCTCCAGATAACGCTATTGCGGAGCATTGATGAAGCTTTATTGCTTCCTGAAAAAGCTCTTATTCCAATTCAAAACAGACAATATGTGTATGTGTTAACTCCGGATAACCGGGCGCGCCAAAAAGAAGTGACCATTGGTCGTCGTAAGCCGGGAATCGTAGAAATTACTGACGGCCTTAAGCCGGGAGAAAAAGTCATTATAGAAGGCATTGTTCGCCTTCGTGACGGTGTACCTGTTTCTGTGCAGGGAGGTTAAGTTATGTTGTTGTCTGACCTTTCTGTAAAACGTCCGGTTTTTGCAACCGTACTGAATATTCTGCTGGTGGTTTTCGGTATTGTCGCTTTTACCATGCTGCCATTGCGTGAGTATCCGGATATTGATCGCCCCATAGTCTCTATTGATACAGACTACCCCGGTGCCTCTGCCGAAGTTGTAGAAACGCAGGTAACGCAATTAGTTGAAGACCGGATTAGCGGCATAGAAGGCATTAAAAACATTAGCTCGAGCAGCCGCAACGGCCGCTCCAGTATCAGTATTGAATTTAACCTGACCCGCGACATTGATGCCGCTTCTAACGACGTTCGTGAGCGTGTGTCGCGTGTACTCGATAATCTTCCCGAAGAAGCCGACCCACCCGAAGTTTCAAAAGCCTCAAGCGATGAAAGCACCATTGTCTGGTATAACCTTCGCAGCGAGAGCATGTCGATTCTTGAACTGACTGATTATGCGGAGCGATACATTGTAGATCGTCTGTCGGTCGCCGATGGTGTCGCGCGGGTGGTCATTGGTGGTGATCGTCGTTATGCCATGCGCGTCTGG
>NZ_DFTS01000019.1:21699-23266 GCF_002383015.1 Idiomarina sp. UBA4206 | reverse complement strand
AAGCACGACAGGTAACGGTAACCGACATAGTCAGCCGCTTGCGTGAAGAAAACGTTGAGCTTCCGGCGGGGGAAGTTGAGTCAACTGATAGAGAATTTTCGGTTCGTATGGCGCGGGCTTATTTGTCGCCGGAAGACTTTAAAAACCTGGTGATACGACAAGGCGACGATGGCTATTTAGTGCGCCTGGGCGAGGTTGCCCGGGTAGAACTGGGTGCTGAGGATGACAAAACCGACTTCCGGGGTAACGGGGTTAACATGGTCGGTGTGGGTGTCATTAAGCAGTCGAAAGGTAACACCCTGGATGTGGTGAAGAACGTGCACCGGGAGATGAGAAAAATTCAGGAAACGTTGCCTGAAACCATGTACCTGGCGCCCAGTTACGACTCTTCGATATTTATTCAGGGCTCCGTTGATGAAGTTTACAACACGCTGGCTGTGGCGATGGCACTGGTTATTGTCGTTATTTACCTGTTTCTGGGGAATATAAGAGCCACCATAGTACCGGCGTTGACGGTACCTGTTGCCATTATTGCTTCCTACATAGTTTTGTTTGCACTGGGCTTTTCCATCAACTTACTCACCCTGCTGGCGCTGGTCTTAGCCATCGGTCTGGTCGTTGATGACTCTATTGTGGTGTTAGAAAACATCTATCGCCGCATAGAAGAAGGCGAGCCGCCTATTCTGGCTGCTTACCGGGGAGCCCGTGAGGTTGGTTTTGCTGTCATAGCAACCACACTGGTATTGATTTCTGTGTTTGTGCCTCTGGCCTTCTTAGAAGGTAATATTGGTAAGCTCTTTACCGAGTTTGCTATAGCCATAGCGGCCGCTGTGGCCTTTTCCAGTATCGCAGCATTAACTCTGACGCCGATGCTGAGCTCGAAGGTATTAAGCAAGAAAGAGCGAACCAGTAAATTCGGCAGAGCTTTTGATGCGACCTTTAACTGGCTTGAAAGAGGGTATCGCAATGTGCTCGAAAAGAGCGTAAAGCGTCCGCTTATGGCTGTCGTGTTGGTTGTTATGTCCGGCGTTGTTGCCTTTGGCTTGTTCAGCTTTATTCCTCAAGAGTTTGCGCCGCCGGAAGACCGCGGTACCTTCTATATTCAGGTGCGCAGTGCCGAGGGGGCCAGCTTTGAGTCGAGCTCCCGACATATGGACGAAATAGAGCAAATTCTTCTGCCTTATATCGATGAAGGAAAAATTGACCGCCTAATTGTTCGGGCTCCGGGCTGGGGTGGTAGTGCAGGTATTGCTATTGTCGGTGCCGTGCCTTTCGACGAGCGAGAATGGTCAAGTTTTGATTTAATGGAAGAGATGCGATCGCAGTTGGATTCTGTTGTGGGCGTTCAGGCTTTTGCGTTTATGCGCAGCGGCATTAGCGGAGGCGGTGGCCGGCCGGTACAGTTTGTGCTGCAAGGTAATACCTATGAGCGACTGGCTGAGTTTCGTGACATTGTGATTGAAGAGGCATCGACCAATCCTGGGTTGCAGAACCTCGACAGTGACTATAAGGAAACGCTGCCGCAGCTACTGATTCAGGTTGACGAAGCTAGTGCAGCCGATCTGGA
>NZ_DFTS01000019.1:21117-21592 GCF_002383015.1 Idiomarina sp. UBA4206 | reverse complement strand
ATTCAGGTTGACGAAGCCAGTGCAGCCGATCTGGGTGTTTCCGTACAGGATATTGGTATTACGCTCCAGTCGGTACTGGGTCAAAGGCGAGTAACCACTTACCTTGACCGTGGCGAGGAATATGACGTCATGCTGGAAGGTGAAAAAGCCGATTATCGCAGCCCAAGTGCCATAGATAACATTTACGTTCGTTCACGCAAAAGTGACGAACTGATTCCGTTGTCAAACCTGGTGACGATTACTGAGCAGGCTACGTCAGCCCGGCTGAATCGTTATAACCGTATGCGCAGTGTTACCATTGAAGCGAACCTCGCGGAAGGCTACTCGCTGGGTGAAGCTTTGAGTTATCTGGAAGGAGTTGTGCAAGAGAAGCTTCCGGAAGATGTTTCTATTGACTATAAAGGTGAGTCGCAACTTTATAAGGAAAGCGGCAACTCAATCATCTTTGTTTTCGGTCTTGCATTGGTGATCACCT
>NZ_DFTS01000019.1:17188-21083 GCF_002383015.1 Idiomarina sp. UBA4206 | reverse complement strand
TGGTGATCACCTTCCTGGTTCTGGCGGCACAGTTCGAAAGCTTTATTCACCCGCTGGTGATTATGCTGGCCGTGCCTATGGCTATAGTAGGTGCCTTATTGGCATTGTACATAACGGGTATGAGTATCAATATCTACAGTCAGATTGGTATTGTGATGCTAATAGGCCTGGCTGCTAAAAACGGCATTCTTATTGTTGAGTTTGCGAACCAGTTGCGCGACTCCGGTATGGAGTTCAAAGAGGCAGTACTTAAAGCTGCTCAGCAACGCTTACGACCTATTGTGATGACGGCGTTCACAACCTTAATGAGTGCAATGCCGCTGATTCTTGGGTCAGGGCCCGGAGCAGAAAGTCGTATGGTCATTGGTACGGTGATTTTTGCGGGTGTTGCCGTATCCGCCTTTTTAACGCTATTTGTTATTCCGGCCCTGTATATAGCACTGGCTAGAAACACCAGTTCACCAATGGCTATCACTCGTAAGCTGGAATCGTTGCAGGAAGAGTACCCGGACCACCATAGCTGATGGTCCGTCAGGCTAATAATGCAGAATAGGTTCGTTGCCGACGGTGGTTAAGCCGGCAATGACATTTTGAGCGTAGTTGGGGTGGTTGGTAAAAATGCCATCCACACCCATTGCGTGCAGCTCTTCAATATCGTGTTGGCCGTCTACTGTGTAGACATAAACTTGTAAGCCCCTGCGATGACCATCCTCAACCAGTTCAGGTGTCACAAAATCTACCGCAAAATGGGCTGAAAACGCCTGTAGCTCCTCTGCGAACTGACAATAGCTCAATGGGCAGCTGGCACTCAAAGCGCCAATTTTAATCTCAGGGCGACGCTTTTTAAGCCGCTGCAACCAGTGGTGATTAAAAGACGAAACTAAGAGTTGTTCAGGTTTGAAATTGGTGTTCTTTAGAGCGTAATCAATATCAAGCAGAAGCTCTTTGGTGGGCATATCACCTTTAAGCTCAATATTTACGTGACAATGTCCGTTAATATGAGCTAATGCTTCGCGCAAGGTGGGTATAGACTGCTGACCAAACACTTTCAGATGCTTTATCTGCTCAGCGGTTAAGTCTTTTAGCCGGCCGGGTGTGGCAGTCAGGCGTTCTAAATACCGGTCGTGGAACACAAAACGTTCACCGTCTATGGCATAAACGTCCAGTTCAATACCATGCACGCCGCTGTCCATGGCTCGCGAGAAAGCGGCAAGCGTATTCTCCGGGGCCTCATAACTGGCCCCTCGGTGCGCCCATAAAATCAATCGTTGCTCTCTTTTATCTCTGCCATAGTTTCTCCCATACGCGTGGTGGAAAGTGGCTTAAGATCGTCATCAAATTCAATCGAGTTTTCGGCAAAGGTTAGCACCACGGTTGAACCGAGTTTGAAATGACCCATTTCTTCACCTTTTTTGAGGTGTATAGCTGAGTGGCCTGACGTTGGATACGACCAGCTTTGAATACGGCCACCGGTAGGCGGTGTGACGGTGCCGGACCAAACCGTACCGATACTGGCGACGATAGTTGCGCCAACCAATACCATGGACATGGGGCCAACTTCGGTATCAAAAATAGCTACAACGCGCTCGTTACGAGCGAACAGGTTCGGTACATTAGCCGCGGTTAACGGATTTACTGAATATAAATCACCCGGCACATAAATCATCTTTTTCAGGACACCATCGCAAGGCATATGAATGCGGTGGTAATCTTTCGGTGCCAGATAAATAGTCGCAAATTTACCGTTTACAAAAGGCTTGGCGTCTTCTTCGTTGCCACCGAGCAACTCCTGTAATGAATAGTCATGCCCTTTAGCCTGAAAAATGCGTCCGCCATCAATGTCGCCTAACTGGCTGACTGCACCGTCGACCGGGTGTGCTAATTCGCTGTCGTCTGCTTCCAGCGGTCGAAGCTCTGGTTTTAGCCTGCGTGTGAAGAATTCATTAAAGGTTTTATAAGCCTTGGGTGACTCGTGAATGGCCTCACTCATGTCAATTTTATACTGCCGAATAAACCAGCGGATAAAAACCTGTGTGAACCATCCGGCACGTGCAGCGGCAAACTTTCCCATTAACCTGGAAATTAAATGCTTCGGCATCACATGCTGGAAGAAAATTTTGACTTTATCGGTCTTTGACACAGTTACTTACCTCTAATTGCCCGACTGGGCTTTTGTGTTTTCATCGTCTCTATAATGCGATGATAATTAGAAAGGCGCCATTCATGCAATTGATTGTTACCGACAGCCTCTTGCAGTGCGCAGCCCGGATCATCGCCATGTTTACAATCGCGGAATTTGCAGCCGCCTAGGTAGTCGCGGAAATCGACATAGCACCGGGCTACTCTCTCAGGTTCCAGGTGCCATAACGAAAACTCCCGGATACCGGGTGAGTCAATAAGGGCTCCGCCTTCCTTTAAGTCATACCAGGTTGCAACCGTTGTTGTGTGCTGTCCTAATCCAGAGTTATCTGACACTAAATTTGTGTCGGCGTTCACGTCGGGTAAAAGCTGGTTTACCAGCGACGACTTACCCACGCCGGACTGACCGACAACAATCGAAATATGGTCTTTCAGCATCTCTTGCAAAGCATCCAACCCGCTTTGAGTTGCACTGCTGACGTGAAGCACTTTGTAGCCGATGCTTTCATAGTCTTTCAGCCTTTGCTCAATATATTGACGTTCGGTCTCGTCAATTTCGGGCAGCAAATCAGCCTTATTCAGCACAATAACGGGCTCTATGCCAATGTCCTCACAGGCGACTAAGTAGCGATCGATAATTTGCGATGAGAAGCTGGGGAGTACGCTGGAAATAACGAAGATTTGATCAATGTTAGCGGCAACAGGCTTTAATCCGTCGTAGTAATCAGGACGGGAAAGCAGGCTATGCCTTTCCTGAACGGCAACAACTACACCCTGCATACCTTGTTGTTCGGCACTTGCTCTGGACCAGAGAACGCTGTCGCCACATACCAGGCTATCGACAACCCGGCGTATATGGCAGCGGTAGGTATTGCCTTCGGCATCGCGAATATCCGCGTGCTGACCGAAGCGGCTGATAACACGGGCTGCTTCCGGTGCATTGAGTTGGTTATCCGTCCACTCAATATCGGTGTTTTTCAGCCGTTTTTTTTGGTTGGCTGAAACCCGCCGTTGCTGGCCTTTGTTCAGACGTCTGCGTTTTACCAAGCCTGTAACCTGTTGTCGTGCTGGAAATGACGCTATCATACAACAAATTGCATTAAGAGAGCAGGGTAATGACAGAAGACGACAAGAAACAACGCCTAATTTGGATTGACCTCGAAATGACCGGGCTGGTGCCGGAAGAGCATCACATTATTGAAGTAGCAACCATTGTTACTGATGCACAGCTGAACACCTTAGCGGAAGGGCCTGTCATTGCTCTTCATCAACCTCAAAAATACCTGGACAGAATGGACGACTGGAATGTCAAAACGCATACAGGGTCAGGCCTGGTTGAGCGAATAAAGCAAAGCCAGTATGACGAAAAGACAGCAGCAGCAGAAACCATTGAGTTTTTAAAACAATACGTTGATGCCGGGGTTTCTCCTATGTGCGGTAACAGTATTTGTCAGGACCGTCGTTTTTTAGCGAAGCACATGCCTGAACTCGAAGCCTTTTTCCATTACCGCAACCTGGATGTCAGTACGTTAAAAGAGTTGGCAAAACGCTGGCAACCGGAGGTTGTTAATAGCTTCAAAAAGTCGGGTGCGCATGAAGCTTTGGCTGATATTCGCGAGTCTATTGCGGAATTGCAGCATTACCGAGAGCATTTTTTCAGCAAATAAGCCAATTGCGGCGCAAAAACTATTGACCTTATCGGTGGTATCAGTAGAATACACGCCGCACTGACGAAGCGGGAATAGCTCAGCTGGTA
>NZ_DFTS01000019.1:3980-16957 GCF_002383015.1 Idiomarina sp. UBA4206 | reverse complement strand
TCTCGTTTCCCGCTCCAAGTTTTAATCGCTAGTACGCTTAAACTTCGTTTAATACGCACCAGCGACTCAATGCCTGCAATATTCGTTCGCTAACTCTTCTTCGAGCTGTCCACAAACATCGCAATAGCACCATCACCAGTAATGTTACAGGCGGTACCGAAGCTGTCCTGTGCCATGTACAAGGCTATCATTAAGGCGACTGCGGTTTCGCCGAAACCCAGCATGGAACCTAACAGGCCAACCGCCGACATAACCGCACCGCCTGGAACGCCCGGTGCAGCTAACATGACAATACCCAACATTAAAATAAACGGCAGCATGGTAAAGAACCCGGGAATGGCGAGGGAATTATGCAGCACCATAACCGCAACAGCACAGCTGACAATGGTAATGGTGGAACCGGCTAAGTGAACGGTGGCACAAAGTGGCACGGTAAAGTTGGCAACGTCGTTATCGACTTTGTTCTTGCGTACGCTTTGCAGGGTGACAGGAATAGTGGCGGCGCTGGACATAGTACCTAGTGCCGTAAAATACGCAGGCAGCATGTTTTTGATTAAAAACAGCGGAGAACGACCGGTTTTTATGCCTGCCATAATGTACATAGAGGTAATGTAAACCCAGTGCAGGGCGACAGCGAGTATCAGAATAACTCCAAAGGTTTTCAGCGTGTTAAACACCGTGCCTGCAACGGCCATTTCCGCAAAAATGCCGGCAATATACAGCGGCAGTAAAGGAATAATGACTTTAACCAGCAGTAGCTCAATAATGTCCCGGCCTTGATCCGACAGTTTCTTCAGGTTTTCTGCTTTGGTACTGGCAATACCCAACCCGAAAATAAAGGCTAAAACCAGTGCTGACATCACCTCCATTAGCGGTGGAACCGACAGCTCAATAAAGGGTTCGATAGTGGCTTTGGCTTCTGTCGAAACACTCTGAGCGTCGGTTGTCAGCCAGGGAACGACAATGCTGGCAGCGAAAAATGCAACAATACCTGCAATAACGGTAGAGGCATAAGCAATGCCTAAGGTTTTACCCAGCATTTCTCCGGAGTTGCTTGGTAAGCTCGCAATACCGCTGGTAATGAAGAATAAAATAAGCAAAGGGATAGTGAAGAACAGCAGCTGACCGAACAGTGTTTTGAAAGTCAGCAGAAGTTGGCTGACCCATTCTGGCATGTATAACCCAATAAGAATACCGGCGACAATACCCGCCACAAGCTTAAGAACTAATCCCATAATATTCGACTCTTTTTTTATGAATGTTTTAAGAATAGAGGTGCGCTTAGAGTAAGCCTTTTAAATGCGCAACAACACTGCGGCCTAACGCGCTGAGATTATACCCACCTTCAAGCGTAGATACGATACGACCGTCACAGTGTTTGTCGGCAATTTCTTTCAGCTTAACGCTTATCCAGTGGTAGTCTTCTTCTTTCAGGAGAAATTGAGACATGTCGTCTTCTGCGTGACCATCGAAGCCGGCAGAAATAAGCACCAGTTGAGGTTGGAAGTCGTCGAGTGTATGAAACCATTTTTCTGAAACGGCTTGTTGCCATTGTTCGCCTTTGCAACCAGCTGGTAGCGGCACGTTATGAACATTACCGGCGCTAGTGTCTTCCCCGGTAAATGGGTAGAAGGCCTGCTGGAATGACGAGCAAAACAAGATACGGTCATCACCCTGAACAATGTCTTCGGTACCGTTGCCGTGGTGTACGTCAAAATCGACAATGGCAACGCGCTCAAGTCCGTGTTTTTCAATAGCGTGGTACGCCGCAACGGCAACATTGTTGAATAAACAAAAACCCATGGCTTTTGAGCGCGTAGCGTGGTGGCCCGGTGGCCGGACGGCACAAAAAGCCTGTTTGTTGAGTGTTGTCATGACATCGTCAACCGCATTAACCGCTGCTCCGGCTGCTTTCAAGGCAGCGGTTAAGCTACCTGGTGTCACTAAGGTGTCCGGATCTATCCATTCATGGTCGTACTCAGGAATTTCCGCACGAATAAAGTCGATATGTGCTTGGGAATGCGCCGCCTGAATAGCTTCCCAGGGCGCTTCTGTTGCTTCTTTTCGTATAAGCACAAAGTCGAGGCCGGAGCGAATGAGTTGGTCATTAATGGCTTCAATACGGGCCGGGCACTCGGGGTGCTGCTCGTTGGGTATGTGTTTGAGGCAGTCATCATGACTGAATACGACTATCGACATAATTTACTCACTGCCTTGTTTAAGATCGAGTTTGAGCAAGACTTCACCCGGCTCTTCACTGGGCAAGCGTTTGAAGCCGCCCCGTTCAAACACACTTAACATGGGTTTATTCGCGGCTAATACGTAGGCTTGCATACTGTCCAGGCCACGTTCGCGGGCTATGCGGATCATTTCATCTAAGAGCTTGCCCGCCATGCCGCGGCCCTGGTATTTCTCGCGGGTCACAAAAGCGACCTCGCAACTATTTTGCGACTCGATGTAGTAGTAACGCCCAACCGCCTGAATCTGAACCGCAGAGCCTTTTTGATGCACAATACACAAGGCAAGATCTTTCGACTGGTCAACACTGACCAAGGTACAGGATTTTTCCCGGGTCATGGTTGTGGGTACGGCGTTGTAACGTAGCTGCAGAGTTTCTTTCGTATGAGAATAAAAGAACTCCTGCAGCCGACGTTCGTCCGACGGATAAAGCGGTCTTAAATCAAAAGATTCGTTATTAATTTTGAGCTTTTTAAAGCCAATATCGCCTAACTCCGGCACATCAACTGGTGTTTGTTGCTGATAGTGGGGAACCCAATAATGTTTACGAACTTCCTGCAACAGGTGGCTACGGAATTTAGGGTGAGCAACGCGAATTAGCTCCATAGCCCGCTCGCGAATACTTTTTCCCCGCAATGAAGCGACGCCAAATTCGGTGACGACATAGTGTACGTGCCCGCGCGTTGTTACTACACCTGCGCCTTCCCGAATGAATGGAACAATGCGCGATACTTTACCGTCTTGTGTTGTTGAAGGTAGAGCGATAACGGGTTTTCCACCTTTACTTAAAGACGCTCCACGACTGAAGTCCACTTGCCCACCAATACCGCTGTAAAACTGGTGGCCAATAGAGTCCGATACGATTTGTCCGGTGAGGTCCACTTCAATGGCGCTGTTAATTGCTATTAATTTGTCATTACGGGCAACGTTTGCTGGTGAATTTACATATTCACTGGGATAAAAACCGACATGTGGGTTGTGGTCAACAAAGTCATAAAGGGCTTTTGACCCCATGCAGAAGCTGGTCACAATTTTATTCGGGTGGAAGGTTTTTTTGCGGTTATTAATGACTCCTTTGAGCATTAAATGCATGACGTCGTCAGTAATAAGCTCGCTGTGAATGCCCAAGTCCTTATGGTTACTTAAGTAACGCAGTGCCGCAGCGCAAATAGTACCGACACCAATTTGAAGCGTAGAGCCATTATCAACCAGCAGCGCAATGTATTGGCCTATCCGCTCAATGATTTTACTGTCTTCAAGGCTGGGTGGTGGCAGTTCGGGCAGAGGTGCTGCATGTTCCCAAAAGTAATTAATTTGATTCGTGTGCAGAAAAGACTGTCCGTAAGTGACCGGCATATTAGGGTTCACCTGGGCAATAACGGTCTTGGCAGATTTAGCAGCGGCGGCGACCACGTCGACTGAAACCCCCATTGAATGGTAGCCGTACTTGTCTGCAGGACTGACCATAATTAAAGCGGCATCTAATGGCAGAATGCCGTTATTAAACAGGTTGGGAATATCGGAAATAAAGCTGGGGGTATAATCCGCACGGCCTTCATTCACCGCGGTTCTTACGGTATCGCCACCAATAAAAAAGGTATTGACCTTAAACAACTGCTGGTACTGCGGACCGGCCCACTTATTGTCGGACAGCGTCATTAACTGCACAATTTCAATATCATGCAGATTTTTTGCGTTTTCTATCAGGTCATCGATAAGCGCGGTTGGCACCGCAGCGTGAGAGCCAATAAAGATTCTTTGCCCTGACTTAAGTATCTTTGACCAGTCTAACTTTGTCGTTGTCATACTGTTGTTTTACCTCAGTGATTAGCTTTGTGCAATCATTCAAATTGAGATAAACTTGGTCGTTAATTAATCATTGAACGGACTCGCTCCCATGAAAAATAACAACAAGAAATGGGTTAACTATTGCTTCGCCGCTTCAGCGTTTTTTCTGCTGGTAAGTTTTGGGTCCGTCTCAGCTCAGCCTTCGACAGAAAATATTAACGGTGTTCCGGTCGATATGGCCATGGAGGAGCAGCTGGATGATTACCTTAACTCTCTGGGTGAAGAGGAAGACTCCAGAGCTATTTTGTTTAATGTGCTGGAAGATATTTCGCCGAAAACGCCCGTAGCTACCCGGGCCAGAGCTAAAAGCTATGAAGTGTCCTGGTATTACTACGAGGGTGAAACCGAGTTAGCTTTCGAAAAACTGGATGAACTGCTGGCTCTTGCTGAAAACAGTGAAATTTCTGATGTAAAAGCTGAAGCTCAGGCGACGCGAGTTGAAATACTTCAAATGGAAGGTAAGTACGGCGAAGCGTTTTTGCTGCTCAACGATGTTGAGATTCCCCTTTCTAACTCTCGTATGCCAAGGGTTCGTTATTACGGTCACAACCTTATTTCGAGAATCTATGCTGACTGGAACCGTTACGATGATGCTTTGCGTCACTTGCTGCTGGCTCAGGATGCCGTCAACGAAACGAACAATGAAAGAACGCCCATCCGTCAACAATATCTGGACTACTCAATCGCAATTATTCAGTCTGAGTTGAAAAACTGGGAAGGGTCGTTAAAAACAATTAATAAAGCAATTCAAAGCGCTAAGCAGAACGAGCTGGAATACGACTTGCCTGATTTTTACCTGCACAAATCTTATATTGAAGCGGAAATGGACGAACGAGAAGCTTCTCTTGTTTCGTTAAGAAAAGCTTACCAAGCGGCAGTTAAAGATGAACGAGAGTATTTACTACCCGTTATTTTAAATAATTACGGTGACCACTACATGTCTGAAAAAAAGTGGGAAGAAGCCCGAAGTCATTTACGAGAAGCTTTGGAGTTGGCCGAAGAAGTCGAAGATATCTGGATGGCACAGACCATCCATTTCAATTTAGGCTTCATTGATGTGCATCAGGGCAACACGGAAGCCGGCCTTGAAGAAATGCGCGAAGCGGTTGAGTTTTATCGTGAGGAAGACATAAAAACGGAAGTTGAAGGGTTACTTGGCGAGCTTGCTGAAGCCTATGAGCTTGCCGGGCAACATCAAAAACAGGCCGAGACTCTAAAACAGCAGATGGAGTTGATGGAAGAGCTCTATCAAAGTGATCAACAGCAGAACCTGGCTAATTTACAGCAGCTTTATGAAAGCAAAGATAAAGAGCAGCAGATTGAGTTGCTGGAGCGCCAAAACGAACTTAAACAGCAGTTACTGGAAATCAACGAACAGAGAAACCTAATTTGGTTGTTATTGGGGATTGTTGCTGTATTCGCTGCTTTATTTGTTTTTCTAATGTACCGCAAAGCCCGACGCGCCAACTTAAGATTAAAAGAAGCTAATAACTTGTTGGCTGACCAGTCACGTAGAGACCCTCTTACTGGCTTGTGGAACCGCCGTGCTCTTCAGGAAGAGATGGAAGCGCGTAAACAGCATGGTGAGAGACGCGAAGCGGCGGCCCATTCCGATGGCCTTATTCTGCTTGATATCGACTTTTTTAAACGCATTAATGACAAATATGGGCACGCGGCCGGTGATAAAGTATTGATTGAAATCAGTCAACGCTTACAAAAAGAGTGTCGTGCAAGCGATAAACTGATCCGTTGGGGCGGTGAGGAATTTCTCTTTCTTGTTCGTAACGTAAGCAGTGCAGACCTGGAAGAAATGAGCGAAAGAATTTTGAAAGCGATAGCGAAAGAGCCGATTGCTTACGAAGGACAGGAAATTTTTGTGACAACTACTATAGGCTTTATTCGCCTGCCGTTTGCCGACATACCGGAACATGAAATGGATTGGGAAAAGGTTCTGCAGGTTGCTGATATGGCACTGTATACCGGTAAAGCCCATGGTCGTAATAGAGCCTGTGGTGTTACTGATTTATATGTTGAGTACGGCACGGCTCGCTCTGTGCTTGAGTCGGACTTATCCGAAGCTCTGAATAAGAACTGGATTTCAATGGTAACCATTGAAGGTCCTGAATCTCTTAATAGAACCGTCTAGGCTATGTTGAAACTCTCTCAGTTTGGACCCGGTGCGTTAGTCGCCGCGGCATTTATTGGGCCGGGGACCGTTGTTACAGCCTCGCTGGCCGGAGCAAACTTTGGTTACGCACTGCTTTGGGCGTTACTGTTCTCTATTGTTGCCTGCGTTATTCTTCAGGAAATGTCGGCCCGCATTGGTTTGGTGACACAAGCCGGGCTTGGCGAAAACATCCGTAATAACCTCACCTCTGGCTGGCTTCGTTGGTTGGCATTAATTCTCATTTTTAGCGCTATTGCTATTGGCAATAGTGTTTATCAGGGCGGAAACCTTTCCGGAGCCAGTTTAGGTGCTGGTGAGCTACTTGGGCCGGTACCAATACTGGATGCTTGGTTGAGCAACGCCTGGGCGCTTGTCATTGGTATTATTGCACTACTGATACTCTGGTCGGGTAACGCCAGGGTAATCGAGAAGGCCCTGATTGGAATGGTTCTACTAATGAGCGTGGCCTTTATCGGCACCTTTTTATTAACAGACCCAGACTGGAGTGCTGTATTTCAAGGTACCTTTGGGTTTTCATTGCCTACCGGAGCGACACTCACTGTCGTTGCGCTAATTGGTACCACGGTAGTTCCGTATAATATTTTCCTGCATGCCTCCAGTGTGTCTAAAAAGTGGCAATCTCCAGGTGATATTTCAGCTGCCCGTCGGGACCTTTTTCTTTCAATACCTTTTGGTGGCCTTATTTCAATGGCTATTGTTGCCACTGCAGCTTCGGCGTTCTTTGGCCAGCAAGTGACAATTGAAAGTGCAGGCGATTTAGCCGGATCGCTGCGTCCACTTTTTGGCGACGGGGCTACTTACTTAATGGCAATAGGGTTATTCGCTGCGGGCATTTCATCGGCGACAACGGCGCCTTTAGCCAGTGCTTATGCGTTATGCGGCATTATGGGTTGGTCAGTTAATTTACGAAGCAGAGCTTTCAGAACGGTTTGGCTATCGATTTTGCTAATAGGTATTGTTATTTCAAGCGTTGGCATAAAGCCGGTAACGGTTATTTGGTTTGCTCAGGTTGCTAATGGGATTTTACTGCCAGTTATTGTCGGATTTCTGTGGTGGCTTTGTCAGAGTTCGATGTTAGGTAATTACCGTAACTCCGCTTTGCAAAATATGCTGGCTGCAGTCATCTTTTTAATTTCGGTGTTGCTCAGTGGCAGAAGTCTGGGGTCAGCATTTGGTTTTTGGTAAGAGGAAGGCTACGTCCCTGTAGCCAAAACTATCGAATGCCTTTATTCCTCAGCTGCACCAACAAACTCTAATTCCTGTGGCTCGCTAGATTCTTCAATAGTGACGTTCTCGGTTAAGAAAAAGTTCACGTCATCATCGGCTTCCGGATCGTCCCCACCATTACAGGTAAGCGCAGCTGTGTAGTCTCCTGCTGCAACAAAACCTATAGAGAAGTCGTAGGTGTCTACCCCGTCAAAATAAACCGCTGTGCTGGCATAAGGCTCGTTTTCTTCCGAACCGCCGTTATCAGCTAAGGTTGTTTCATCAAGGTCACTGCCTTCGTAGAGATAAACATAAGCTACCGGTTCTTCTGTGTTTTCCGGTGCTACGGTACAGGTTTCGTTAAATAGCAACGCACCTTCAGCAACAGTACCTTTCAGGTGACCAACAGCAGAGTTATCAACCAGACGAACGCCGCGCGGCTTAAGGATGTAGTGATCCTGGCCGACCGGGTTAGTCATGGCGTGGCGCAAATCAAACTCAACGGTAAAGTTAAGGTTTCCGCCGGCATCGGCAACAAAGCCGTCTAACTTCAATTCGTTTGAAGGGACTTGTACGGCAACTTTTTCAGCTTCACCATCATCGTTGGTGTCTGTCATGATGTAAGAACCTTCGGCCATGACCAGTCTTAGCTGTCCGTACTGACCCGCATCAATTTCTGCGTTTTCAAGAAAAACCATCGAGTCGTTGCCCGTAAACTCTAGCAAGTCGATGCCAATGGTATTTGCAATGGGTTGTCCATCTTCGTCGGTACAAAGGTCATTTTCTTCAGGGGCTTCAATATCCTCGCCGACGGTGAAAGTGCTGGGCTCATCACCGTTACCGGTAAGTTCAACCGCGTTAAAGCAGGCAACAACAGATTCAGCGTTGTCTACCGGGGCGTCACTAATGCCCAGAGAGAATTGAGCGGTATCGGTGTTATTGTCATCACTGTCAGAGCCTCCGCATGCGACTAGCCCTAACGTGGCGGTGGCTAGTGTCGTTAACATTAATTTATTCATAGTGCCCTTCCTTCTTATTTACGAAACAACTTGAAATAAAATGACATGATTTATTACACACGGCTAATTTATAGGTGCTCTAGTGAATTGTTAAAAGGTATTTTACAAAAATTTTCGTTGACAAAAGTTCGATATCGCTCTATATCGTCTTTGTCGTATACAACGACAGACTTTTTGTTCGGTTTTAGTCTGTAGGAAGGGCTTACACATGACCAAGATGACCCGTGAAGTATTGTTAAAGAAACCGTTTAACGATTTCCGCAACTACCCTTATGGCTTTTCTCGCTCAGGCGATTTCTCTATTCGTGAAAGCGATGCTTTGACCCATTACGGCTGCCTCATTACGGCAATGCTGGCGGGAGAGTTTGAACCTGTTTTACAAGAAGATATTGAGTTGCTGGCTGCGTGCCGGGGGGAACAAGCCCCTGTAACGGATGTTGAAAAGGTCTGGGCAAAATATCAGGCGCGTATTCATCGGCCAAAAGTCGCCAGTATGTACGGGCGCGGTAAATTTGCTGATGACTCATTTAGCTCAGCGTCTGATACTGAAGATGATCTGATTGTTGAAGATTAACCTGGCGTAAACGTCTGGGTTTTTGACGGTGGCACATGTAGCAGTGGCTGCCGTCAGACTGTTTTGCTTCTTTTTTTGCTTCGCTGGCTAATAGTGCGACATCGTGATGTGATAAACACTCCGAGGGATCTGGTTGAACCACACCAATAGCAAGACTTAGTAATGGGTAGAAGGCCGGTTTACCGTTACGGGATAATGCTTTTATTCCCCCCAACTGAATGTGCTCCTGATGATAAAATCGGGTAATGCCTTGCTCAAAGTCTTTGATAATTTTATGACATAACTCTTCGGTTTGTTTTTTATCGGTGTCTTTGAAAATAGCGACAAAGTCGTCTCCGCCAATGTGACCAATAAAATGACCATGCCTGAATAATTGTTTTTGTAGTATCTGCGCTAACCATTTAATAATCTGATCGCCCTGCTCGTAACCATAAATATCGTTATACGGCTTAAAGTGGTTCAAATCAAAGTAGGCCACGTGAAATGAACAGGCTTGGGAAAGCTGGTTCTCTATAACTTGGTTGATAGCCACGTTCCCTGGTAATTGAGTTAGAGGGTTAGCATGGCGGGCGTTGTTAACTTTTAGCTCGGTTATTCTGCGTAATAAATTTTTAATGGACGCTACGCCGTAGTAAACACCTCTCTTAGTAACGATAATATTTTGATAGATATCGACTTCATCATTATCGGTAATTAACTGACTCACTTCCTCCAGTGATGTTTGCCAGTCAACGGAAAGAGGGCGGTCATCCATAATGTAAGAAACAGGTTTGTTGGCGTAGAGTGCATGACCGTAGGAGCCAGAGAAGAATTCCATAACCTTTTCTCTTCGTATAATTCCGACAACCTTTTTCTCATAAATAACGGGCAAGGAGGATAACGTCTTATCTTGTGTGAAGGTGTCGAGCACTTGTGAAGAGCGAGTTTCCACTGATACGCCGTGAATGGTATCGACCACACTGGCGATAGTTGTTTGGTAGTTTAGTGCAACAGAATGATTAGGAACGACCAGCGAAGAAGAGACCTCCAGTACCGGATAAAGTTGCGGCTTTCCGAGCAAGAATCCCTGACAATAATTAACACCCATAGACTGTAATTGCTCAAGTTCATCTGTGGTTTCTATGCCCTCTGCGATCACTTTCGTGCGTAAACTTGTGGCCAGCGATAGAATACTTTGCACAAATTCTCGTTTTACCGAAGATGTTTCAAGAGACTGAATAAAATAGCGATCGATTTTGACATAGTCAGGATGTAATTCCGACCAGAGCTTGAGCCCAGAATAGCCCGCGCCTAAATCGTCAATAGCAATCATAAAGCCAAGTTTCTGATAGTGAATAATGGCGTGTTTCAGATTTTCGGTATCTTCAATTGGGTAGCGTTCTGAAATTTCAATGACAATTTGTTCTGGTGATATGCCAAATTGCTGGGACAAACGCAGTGTCGATCCATGCGGGTGAGAGTCATCCTGCAGAACATTGGGATTCACATTAAGAAAAAGTTTACCCTGCATAGAGTTTTTCTGAAACGCTTCCATGGCAGCAGAGCGACATGCTAGTTCCAGTTCTGATAATAGTCTTACTTTGCTGGCGAGAGAAAATAAGTTATCCGGGGATTCGAGAGAGTGTCCTTTAGGGCCGCGAATAAGCGCTTCATGGCCAATAACAACTCCGCGGACAGTGTCCATAACGGGTTGAAATAGAGGGTAAAGTTGCTTCCCCTGAATAAGGGTTAATAGCTCTTTTTTTAAATCACACCCAGGCATGAAACCTCCCATCACAACAGAGACAAAAGCTTAATAAGCTTTTATGACAATGTAATGACAGGAGGTGGGTATTTAGCTTTCGCGTTTTATCGCACGGTGCGCGATATCGGTGCGATAATAGGCATCATTCCAGTTAATTTTATCAACCAGCTGGTAGGCAAGTTGTTGAGCCTCAGTAACGGTTTTACCCAGGGCTGTACAACAGAGAACCCGGCCACCACTTGTGACCACATTGCCGTCATCCATTTTAGTTCCCGCGTGGAATACCTTCTGGTTTTCAGAAGCTTGTTCAGGAAGGCCGTGAATGAGATCTCCTTTGTTGTAACTTTCAGGATACCCTCCGGCAGCCATAACCACACCAACTGCAGCGCGCTCATCAAAGTCGATAGGCGCCTGATTAAGCTTGCCTTCAATTGCCTGCTGGCAAAGCTCAACCAAATCCGACTTTAAACGCATCATAATGGGCTGAGTTTCAGGATCCCCGAAGCGACAGTTATACTCCAGAACTTTGGCAGTGCCGTCTTCCGCAATCATTAAACCGGCATAGAGGAACCCTTTGTATGGCGCTCCTTCTGCTGCCATTCCATCGACTGTAGGTTTAATAACGTGCTCCATAACCCATTTATGGATGCTTGGTGACACTACCGGAGCCGGCGAATAAGCGCCCATCCCACCTGTGTTAGGTCCTTTATCGCCGTTATCACGTGCTTTATGATCCTGGCTTGACGCAAAAGGGACAGCGTGTTCGCCGTCCACCATCACAATAAAAGAGGCTTCTTCACCGCGTAAAAATTCTTCTATAACGACGCGGTGCCCGGCATCGCCGAAACGGTTACCGGCCAGCATGTCGTCGATAGCGGCATCCGCCTGCTCCTGACTTTCAGCTATAATAACGCCCTTGCCAGCGGCAAGGCCGTCTGCCTTTATTACAATAGGAACGCCTTTTTCAGCGACATAGGCTTTGGCTGCCTCAACCTCTGTAAAGTTTTGGTAGTCGGCGGTGGGTATATTGTGGCGCTGCAGAAAGTCTTTGCTAAACGCTTTAGAGCCTTCTAGCTGTGCTGCTTTACCTGTGGGGCCAAATGCGGCGAGTCCTGCTTCACTAAAGCGATCAACAATGCCCGCAACTAAAGGTGCTTCCGGACCAACAATGGTCAGTTCAACACCTTCGCTTTTGGCAAAGTTAAGCAAACCTTCAATGTCTTCGGCGCTGATGGCCACATTTGTCAGGTTTGGCTCACGCTCTGTACCTGCGTTGCCCGGGGCAACATATACGCACTCCACTTGCTGTGACTGTGCTGCTTTCCACGCCAGAGCGTGCTCACGGCCTCCGCCGCCAACGACCAATACTTTCATAAGGTTAGTTCTGTCCTCTAGTCTGTAACGGGTTTGCGAAACTTCAAGGTGAAGCGATCGCTTTCACCAATGGCTTCGTATTTTTCTCTGTTTTCTTCACCCAGCGTCAGGGTTGGAGGTAAAGTCCAGACACCTTTAGGGTGATCAGCTGTATCTTCTGGGTTTGCGTTTATCTCGGCACTAGCCACAAACTCGAAACCGGCTTGTTCAGCTAAGTCTATTACCCAGCTTTCTTTTACATAGCCAGAGTCTTTAAAAGCTTCAGCATCTTTTGACTCGGGCAGGCGATGGTCAACGATACCTAGCATACCGTTAGGTTTCAGCGTTTGATGAAACTGACGGAATGCCTGAATGACACCTTCTTCGCCTTCTTGCATATACCAGTTGTGAAGGTTGCGGAACGTCAGCACACGATCGGCACTACGAGCCGGTGCCAGGTCAGTGTCTTTACCCGGTGCAAATTCGGTCAAAATGACATTGCCATAGAGCGGATTAGTGGTTAATTTTTCTTTGAAATTCTCAAGTGACCGTTGGTAGTAATCGCTACCTGAATCTTCCGGGAAGTGTGCAGCATAAAGCTGTCCTTCATCCGCCAGATAAGGGGCTAATATTTCAGTATACCAACCACCACCTGGCCAAATTTCCACTACCGTCATACTCGGCTCTAGCTCAAAAAACTCTAAAGTTTCTTTTGGGTTACGGAATTCATCACGAGCAGCGTATTTGTCGGTGCGGGATTCATGGTCGACTGCTGCATGCAAAGAATCCGCCTCGGGGGCTGGAGAG
>NZ_DFTS01000019.1:1331-3822 GCF_002383015.1 Idiomarina sp. UBA4206 | reverse complement strand
GGCTGGAGAGCAGGCACTAAGGGCACTTGCTAATACTATGACAGAAGCGGATGCTACTAATTTTCTCATGCTATCACCTGTAGGGTTGGGAACTTGTCTATTAGACTAGCCCCCAAACGTTACGGACGCAATGCTATGCCCACTGGTTAAGTTGCCTAGTGGCGGAAATGTCTCATGCCGGTGAATACCATCGCGATACCGTGTTCATTAGCTGCGGCGATGATCTCTTCGTCACGGATCGAGCCCCCCGGCTGAATGATAGCGCTGATACCTGCTTCGGCAGCGGCATCAATACCATCTCTGAACGGGAAGAAAGCATCAGAAGCCATAACGGAACCTGGCACACTAAGATTTTCGTCGGCCGCTTTTATACCGGCAATTTTAGCGCTGTAAACGCGGCTCATTTGGCCCGCGCCTACGCCTACTGTCATACCGTCTTTGGCATAAACTATGGCATTAGACTTAACAAACTTGGCAACTTTCCAGCAGAATAATAAGTCGGTCATCTGTGCTTCTGTTGGTTGCTTTTCAGTGACCACTTTTAATTGGTCTGCGTTAAAGTCCTGGTTGTCGGTATCTTGTACCAATAAACCGCCACTAACTCGCTTGTAGTCTAACTGAGTGTTGGTGTCTCCCCACTCGCCGCACTCTAACAAACGAACGTTCTTCTTACCGGCAACTGCAGTTCTGGCTTTGTCGCTGACACTCGGCGCGATAATAACCTCAACAAACTGGCGCTCGACAATAGCTGTTGCCGTTGTTTCATCCAGCTCACGGTTGAAAGCAATAATGCCACCGAAGGCGGAAGTTGGATCGGTCTTAAAAGCACGATCATAAGCATCGGTAATGGACTCACCAATTGCGACACCGCAAGGGTTTGCATGCTTAACAATAACGCAGGCCGGCTCAGCAAAGTTTTTTACGCATTCAAGCGCCGCGTCTGTATCGGCAATATTGTTAAAGGACAACGCTTTGCCCTGAATTTGCGTGGCGCTGGAAACGGTACCGGCTGGAGCATTACGTTCGGTATAAAATGCAGCCGACTGATGTGAGTTTTCGCCGTAACGTAAGTCCTGCTTTTTCGATACCTGCAGGTTTAATGTACGTGCAAAGTCATTTTCACTCAGTTGCTTACCAAGGTAATTTGCAATCATGCCATCGTACTGGGCGGTGTGTTCGAATGCAGCGACCGCTAAGTCGAAGCGAGTGCTGTGGCTGACTCCGTCCTGTTCTTCTAGTTCAGCAAGCACGCGTTGGTAGTCATTGGCATTGACAACAATGGTCACGTCTTTGTGATTTTTGGCTGCAGCGCGAACCATAGTCGGGCCGCCAATATCGATATTTTCTATCGCGTCCTCTAACGTGCAACCTTCTTTGGCTACCGTTTCAGCAAAGGGATACAGGTTAACCACAACCATATCGATAGGCGCAATATTCTGTTCCTGCATGACTGTCTGATCGATATCGCGACGACCTAAAATGCCTCCGTGAACTTTCGGATGCAAAGTTTTTACGCGCCCGCCCATAATCTCTTCCTGGCCGGTATGCTCAGAAACGTCAATAACGGTTATGCCTGAATCGCGAAGTAGCTTAGCGGTGCCACCTGTAGAGAGAATTTCAATGCCTTTTTTGGCCAGAGATTGAGCGAATTCAACAATACCGGTTTTATCAGAAACACTGATTAAAGCGCGTTGGATTGGACGGGTTTCCATTGTTTTGCCTTTCTATAACTCAGTTAAATTACGGGGAGGTCAATAAAAAAAGGGCGCCAAAAGGCGCCCAAAAAATTCTTAATTCATGCCGTATTTTTTCAGCTTCTTGCGTAAAGTGCCGCGGTTAATACCTAACATAGTTGCGGCGCGGGTTTGATTACCCCGGGTATAAGTCATGACTTCTTCTAGTAGCGGCGCCTCCACCTCGGATAACACCAGCTCGTACAATTCTTCAGGGTCCTGACCGTCCAGCTGGCGCAGAAAGCTATTCAACGCTTGCTTCACGGAGTCACGCAACGGCTTTGGCTGTGCGTTATTACCGATAGTGGTCAGGGGAGATACGTTTTCACGACTAGGGTTTTGATCAAACATAATACGCTTATCTCTTCTCTACAGTGACAAAATAATCTTCAAGTGCCTTAAGTTGCGCTTCGGCATCCTCAAGACGATTAAATGTTTGCCTGAATTCATCATTGCTGGCTTTTTCTTTTAAATACCAACCAACGTGTTTCCTGGCGATTCTGACACCCTGGTAACTGCCGTAAAATTCGTGCAATTTACCAACGTGATGAATGACGGTTTCAGCCACTTCAGTTAGCGACGGCGGTTGAAGTTCCTTGCCTGTCTGAAGAAAGTAAGCAATTTCTCTAAACAGCCAGGGATTACCCTGCGCGCCACGACCAATCATAATGGCATCTGCCCCGGTATACTCAAGAACTTGTTTTGCCTGTAACGGTGTACGAATATCGCCGTTAGCAACAACGGGAATCGAAACGGCG
>NZ_DFTS01000019.1:1012-1255 GCF_002383015.1 Idiomarina sp. UBA4206 | reverse complement strand
CTTTATACATGCAGGCGCGAGTACGACCGTGAATAGCAAGTGACTGAATACCACAGCGTTCTGCTAACTGCGCTATATCAATACCGTTTTTATGTTCAGGATCCCAGCCGGTTCTTGTCTTTAGCGTTACCGGAACGTCGACAGCGTTAACGACCGCTGTCAGTATCTCTTCAACTAACTCAGGGTGCTGCATAAGCGCCGAGCCAGCCATTTTTTTATTCACCTTTTTCGCCGGGCAGCCCA
>NZ_DFTS01000019.1:427-873 GCF_002383015.1 Idiomarina sp. UBA4206 | reverse complement strand
ACCTTTTTCGCCGGGCAGCCCATATTTATATCGATAATCTGCGCGCCCATACTGACATTAACCCGCGCAGCTTCAGCCATTAGCTCTGGTTCAGAGCCCGCTATTTGCACGGCACGAATGCCAAGCTCTCCCGAATGATCCATGCGTTGCCTGGATTTATCGGTCTGCCATACCTTAGGGTTACTGGACAGCATCTCTGATACTGTAAGCCCAGCCCCCGTGCTGTAACACAGCTGACGGAATGGCTGGTCAGTAACTCCAGCCATGGGAGCTAATATGACCTGATTGTCGAGTTGATATGGGCCAATCCGCATCGGTTAAAAACTACGCAGCGAAAGGGTGAGGAATTTTAGGGAATTTGCGCAATAAAGAAAAGGCTATTTATTACGCAATTTGGGTCTTTTTTTCATTTTTTACTATTGACAAAGCGGACGCTTGTTAACCAA
>NZ_DFTS01000019.1:0-249 GCF_002383015.1 Idiomarina sp. UBA4206 | reverse complement strand
CTTCAATAACCCCTTCTATTTGTCGCTCCAATATTCCGGATAAGACTAATTGTCCCCCTGGCGCAACGAAGCCAATTATCGTATCGGCAAGTTCACGTAACGGGCCGGCAAGAACATTGGCCAGAACCAAATCAACTTGAGTATTAGGCTGCTGAGTTGGCAGGTAAAGACTGAATTTATCACCGACCTTGTTACGTTCGGCGTTGTCTTTTGTCGCAATCAGGGCTTGCTGGTCAATATCAATACCAG
>NZ_DFTS01000071.1:18473-18893 GCF_002383015.1 Idiomarina sp. UBA4206 | reverse complement strand
GAAATTAAGAAAGAATACTGTGACTTACTGCGCCGTGCCGATGCAATTTTCATTGAAGAGCTGCATAACGCGGACTGGTACAACAAAGTTAGCCAGGCTTTCGCGGTATTCCTGCCGGTACGTTCGGTTGGGGTTATGGGTGATCAGCGTAAATACGACTGGGTTATTGCTATTCGAGCAGTAGAAACCATCGACTTTATGACTGCGCGCTGGGCACATTTGCCGTATGAGTTATTAGAGAAGGTATCGAACCGGATTATTAATGAAGTGAACGGAATTTCCCGTGTCACTTATGATATTTCGGGCAAGCCACCCGCCACCATTGAGTGGGAATAAGCCGGTAAATATTGGCTGGGGGTTGAAGGAAATCTTCCGAAAGACGCCAGCAAGTACATCCCTGTAAGGCTTGGGCAGCGCCAT
>NZ_DFTS01000071.1:17981-18305 GCF_002383015.1 Idiomarina sp. UBA4206 | reverse complement strand
GGCGCTGCACACTTTCTCCAGATTTTCCTGCAACGGCGTAACGCCAATATCTACCTGTTATTTAATGAACTTAGAAGTTGTAAGTCACGCCGAGGTGAACTTCGTTGTCTATGCTGTTGAAGTTTCCGCGGAAACCGGCGTCAGCAGAGAACTGTTCAGTAAAAGCGTAGCGTAAACGTGCGCCTACTGATGCGAAGCCGTCTAAGCCCCAGTCATAGCCTGCATCCACAATAGCTGTCGTTTGCTGGCTGAGTTTGGTCATAGCACCAATACCGGCATAAGCGCTGGTGTCGTCGCCGTATTCAAAGTCATAATGGCTAACAC
>NZ_DFTS01000071.1:15856-17821 GCF_002383015.1 Idiomarina sp. UBA4206 | reverse complement strand
GCCAGCACCCATGTCCAGGAAGTACTTAGCGCCGGCGCGAAGTGAGTAGTCACCCATGTCGGTTAGCTGAACTTCACCCACCCAGTTAGGGGCAATGGTGGTGGAGCCTTCGACGTAGAAGTCGGAGTCGTAGAAATCGGAAAAGCCACCGCTGATGTAGTTCAGATTGTCAGCCTGAGTGGCTGCTGAAAACACAAACGAACTGCTTGCGAGTAACGCTGTTGATAGTATGAGCTTTTTCATAGTTTACCTCCTTGGATACAATAACTTCATTATGGCACCTAAGGAGGGTTTCAACAGCCCTTCAACTGTAAAGGTTCAGTAAAATAAAGGGCTGCAGAGGTGTTTGGTGTTTATTTAACGATATCTAACCAAACCAAACGGTGGTCGGAAGAGGCGCTGCGCTTATTCATTAGCTGGCTGCCGGGTTCATCATCGACAGGCCAGAACACGCCGGCGTCTTTTACAATTAAGTCGTCAGAAGGAAGTACGTAGTCAACGCGCTTACGCCAGGCGGCGGTATGGTACTGCGAGTTGCCGTTATTGGGAGAGTGCTGCTGTCCGCCCTGACTTTGTGGCTTTACGTCATTAACCCGGGGGTGGTCCAGTAGCTGCTCAATGGCACCGTCGACGCCACCGGAACCGGCTTCAGCGTTCATGTCCCCCAGAATAACAAAGCTTTCATTCTCGCTAAGTCCGCCACGCACGCCATTATCGTCGTAAAGGTAGTTGTCACTGCCAGGCGTGAGGTAATCGGCAAATAAGCGGATTTCATCGAAGTTACGCATACCATTGCTGTTTTCCGGGCCGTCGAAAGCCGGTGGTACAGGGTGCGCCGCTAACAGATGAATAACTCGGTCGCCCACTTTTACCGGGACATCCCAGTGTGATTTAGAGCTTAACGGGTACTGCGCCATGATTTCATCGGAGTACCACTGCTCCTTGGTCGGCTGTTCCTGTTCATTCATAACGTAAGGAATGTGACGTCCGGGCATGTCTTTCCACAAAAAGTGCTGAAAGGTGCGGGCTTTATCGGCGAGTAACGGATACTTCGACAGTATGACCATGCCGTATTGGCCGGGATACCAGCCAAAGCCCCAGGCATCTATGCCGGTACCTTCCTTTTTACCGTCGCGGTTTAAATCAAAAGGCGAGGGCACACCGGTGTTTACCGGGGCGGTATAAGCGTAGGGGTACTCAATGGCTTGCTGGCCATTTTGTGAAACCGCTAAATAGTCTTTTTGAAAGACGTTAACGCCAACTTCAGGGTCAAGGTAGTCAAACTCGTTCAGCAGCACAATGTCAGGACGTACGCGCTGAAGAATTTCAGCAATCCCCCGTATTTGCTTGTGACCTTGCTGCAGTATTTCCGGTACTGGCGAGCTGTCTAATGTCGGTAGTTCATTTTCACTTAAGTAATTAGATGCATCCATACTGACATTAAAGGTCGCAACCCTTATTGTTTCAGGTTCATTTTTACCGGAGCCTGCTGTGGCATAAAAAGAGGTAGGAATCATAAAGACAACGAATGTTAAAAATACAAAAAACCGCATAAAGCCCATGGAATAACCGTTAGAGAGCAGCCTAAGACAATTGAAGAGAATAAAGGTTCCCGAATGACTAGGCAAGGGCAAAGATTTTGATTAAAATATGTCACATATCTGACACACAAATGTCTTAGAAGCGTAATGAATTCAGCCGCATCCCATACAGCTCCGACCTCTTGCCGTACTTCTGACTCTTATCAGGTCATGAGCTTTCCGGTAATGAACCAGCTATTGTGCCGCGGCTCGTCATCGAATAATCAGCGAACGACCCATTTTTCTCTCCCGTCTTCGCAAAAAAGTTCCTTCGCTTCTTCTGTTTTTTTTCAAACCTTTCACGAAATTGTCACAAATGAGCCTTACCCTCATTCGTGCTTAAAAACCCAAAACCAAAACCGGGAAGAACAAAACTATGTTTAAC
>NZ_DFTS01000071.1:14863-15808 GCF_002383015.1 Idiomarina sp. UBA4206 | reverse complement strand
GGAAGAACAAAACTATGTTTAACTCCACTTTCAAGCGTACAGCTGTCGCAGCTGCTATCGCTTTTGGCCTTAGCGGTGTAGCTATTGCACAAGATACATCGTCAGTTGTCCGTGGTAACGTTGTTACTGCATCTGGCGACGTTGCGGCAAACGCACGTGTTGAAATTATTCACATTCCAACAGGAACTCGTTCCGTTGCGACAACCAACGAGTCTGGAGCTTTCGCAAACTCTGGTCTGCGAGTCGGTGGCCCTTACCTTATCGTTATTGAAGGTGAAAATGGCCGCAAAGTATACGAAGACGTATACTTAACGCTGGGCGAATCTTACCGTATTAATGCTGAGCTTGAATCAACCGACATGGAGCGTATTCAAGTTTCCGGTGCGGCGATTTTAGGTGGTGAAAACCGCGGTAGCAGCAGTTTCTTCGGCGAAGATGACATTGCAAATACGCCTACCTTTAACCGTGACTTAAAAGAAGTAGCACGTTTAAACCCATACGTTAACTTGTTGTCAGGTAGCGAAGCACCAATGAGTATTGGTGGTTCTAACCCGCGTTTCAACTCTATCTCAATTGATGGTGTTGGTGTAAACGATGACTTTGGTCTGAACGGTAATGGTTACCCAACCCAGCGCTCACCTATTTCAATTGATGCAGTAGAGCAGGTTGCTGTTGATATGGCACCGTTTGACGCTTCTCAGGGCGGCTTCTCTGGTGGCCGTATTAATGCGGTGACTAAATCAGGTTCTAATGAATTTGAAGGCTCGCTTACATACGAGCGCATGAGCGACGCATGGGCAGGTGACCCGGAAAACCCTGAAAGTGGTCAGGAAGTTCCATTGGATTACGAACGTGATACGTACAGTATTGCGGTTGGCGGTCCAATCATTAAAGACAAGCTTTTCTTCTTCGTTAACTACGAAAATGCACAAGAACCGGCACAAA
>NZ_DFTS01000071.1:14349-14772 GCF_002383015.1 Idiomarina sp. UBA4206 | reverse complement strand
CACAAATTGAGTACGGTCCTGCAGGCGCTGGCGCACCGAACGACAGCAACGTGACTCAGGAAGAGTACAACCGTGTTCGCGAAATTGCACAAACTCAGTACGGCTTCGATATTGGTAACTGGGACACTGTCCGTGATACCGAAAATGACAACTTGTTGGTTAAGCTGGACTGGAACGTCAACTACGATCACCGTGTTGCGTTAACTTATAACCGCACTGAAGGTAACAACCTGCGCGGCGTTAGCAGTAGCCAGAACTCTTTAAACCTGGACACTAACTGGTATGACTACCAGCAAAACATGGATCTGTTCCGTTTGTCCTGGTTTGCTGACTGGAGTGGTGACCTTTCAAGTGAAATTTATGCCAGCCACAAAGCGGTTGAAGCAATTTCTGGCTTGGTAACCAAAGACTTTGGTGACGTGA